>CATZTY010000119.1 GCA_958424475.1 uncultured Collinsella sp. | reverse complement strand
CCTTGTCGCGTGTTGCCCAGGCATCCCAGTAGGCGGCCCCGTTTCGCCCTTTGATTTTTCCGACACGGCGGAGTTCTGTTCGCTTTAATTTCTGGTTGCTATAGATGGTCCGACCGGCCTCCTCGGTGAGCCCGCACTGTCCAAGCAGCTTGTTGAGGACTTGGTTCATGTGGCGCTCATCGGTGTTTGGTGCGTAGTCGTAGGCGAGGGTGATGGAGTCGAGTGGCTGGTCGTCGATCAGATAGTTTAGCGCCTGAGGTTCAAGGCAGAAATAGGGGGAGCATCCGTCGACCTTGCCGAGCAACGGTAACTTGGACTGCCAACTTCCGGTGGGAATTGCATATTCGTAGAACACGCCACGGCAGACAAAGGAGAGCGAGGTGGCACGCGAGCCGGCGTCGATCATCCCGCAAAGATCGAAGGGCGAGGCGATACCAAAAGAAAAGGGCGTGATGACGATAAGGAAGAGCATCACGATGGGTATGGCGAGAATGGCGATGACGTTGCGACCGGTGGAATGAGACGGCTTCATATGCGCTCCTCGAGACAAAGATCTGCTGAGGATAGGCAGAAATGGATATGTTCAGAGAACAATTCAAGTTTAATCTCATGGCGCGAGATGGTCGATCGTTAGCGTCGAAAACCACCACAAAGGTGCCTGTCCCCTTTGTGGTGGTGGGGAGCGCGCGGCTTCTTTTGGTAATAGTGTTAGCTGGCGGTATCATTAGCGCACGTCGCAGGTTTGTATTGTGAGGTGTTTTGCCGTGAGCCGTTCAGCCCGTATTGGATTGATTGTCTTGGCGCTTGCAATCGCCGTGGTTGGCATGGGTGCTGTCGGTATGGCGTTTCTGCCTGCTGCGGTGACGGAGCCGGTGGTCAAGCCTGTGACTCAATCTGTCGAACTTCTGACCGGCGCCGCCAAGCCTGAGACCATTACCGTTGATTTTGATGAGCAACCGGCTGCGCTGGGCATTAGTAATTATCCACATATTCAGCTTGGGGCTATGCGCTATACCACGGATTCTAGTCTGATCGACAGGGCGTCCGAGCTGCTCAAGGGCAAAACCTTTAAGCGCTGGTATGGATATGCGTCCTATCGGGCAAAAGCGAACGACATGGTTGGCGGATGCCGCTCGTCCATCGAGTTGGACACCGCGAATGGCGCCAAGTTATGTGATGTTTCGTACGATCCGGGCTACGAGGGCAATGAGGGTCCGGGCATCTACATCATGGACGGCGATGTCGCCTATGTCATGGAGGGCGACCAGACCGAGCTCAACGATTTTATGGGTCAGTGTATCCAAGATGCCTATAAACAGACCTGCTTGCCTGACCAGCAGACTGCACGCGATAGTGGGTCTGCCCGTACGTGGCTGTTCGAGGATGAGATGCCCTGGACCGTCGAATCGGGGAGTACGGGTTCGGCAAGTAAATAGAGACTGCAAACCACCACAAAGGTGCCTGTCCCCTTTGTGGTGGTTTTTATGTCGTGGGAACACTCAGAAAATCTTATATATAGAGACTTAGATTTGTGTATAAGATCGTACAAAGCTGGCAACAATACTTCTCGAACAACGTGAAGCCGCCCCGTAGGGCGGCCACCCCAAGAGAGGTGATTCCATGAGAATCGATAAGCTAGCAATGACGTCGCGCGAGGCGCTGCAGACCGCCATGAGCACGGCTGCCGATGCGCAGGCCGGCGCGGTGGAGCCGATTCACCTGCTGTCTGCCCTGCTCGGTGCCGGCGAGCGCAATATCTCCGTGATCATCGAGCGCATCGGTGCCGACCCGGCCCAGCTCGCACGCTCCACACAAGATGCCATCGACCACGCGCCCAAGGTTTCGGGGGAGGGCCAGCAGATGGGTCTTTCCAATGAGCTCGTCCGCGTCATCGAAAAGGCCGAGAAGAAGGCCACCAAGATGGGCGACAGCTTTGTGGTGACTGAGCATCTGCTGATGGCGCTCGCCGAGGACAAGGGCGAGGCGGGCCGCGTGCTGCGCGACGCCGGCGTCACCAAGGAGCGCATCGAGCAAGTCTACGAGGAGCTGCGTGGCGATGACCGCGTGACGTCTGCCGAGGACAAGACTCAGTTTGAGGCACTGGAGCAGTACGGTCGCAACATCTGCGATCTGGCCCGCGCCGGCAAGCTTGACCCGGTCATCGGCCGTACCGATGAGATTCGCCGCACCATCCAGGTCCTGTCCCGTCGCACCAAGAACAACCCCGTGCTCATCGGTGAGCCGGGCGTCGGCAAGACGGCCATCGTCGAGGGCATCGCCCAGCGTATCGTGGCCGGCGACGTGCCGAGCACCCTGCGCGACCGCGACCTTATCGAGCTCGACATGAGCGCGCTGGTCGCCGGCGCCAAGTATCGCGGCGAGTTCGAGGACCGCTTGAAGGCCGTGCTCAAGGAAGTGCAAAAGTCCGAGGGCAAGGTCATCCTGTTCATCGATGAGCTCCACACCATCGTGGGCGCGGGTGCCACCGAGGGCTCCATGGACGCCGGCAACATCCTCAAGCCGGCGCTCGCCCGTGGCGACCTGCACGCGATCGGCGCGACCACGCTCGACGAATACCGCAAGTACATTGAGAAGGACGCGGCGCTCGCGCGTCGTTTCCAGACCGTGATGGTCAGCGAGCCTACCGTCGAGGACACCATTTCGATCCTGCGTGGCCTCAAGGAAAAGTACGAGATCTTCCACGGCGTGCATATCACCGATAGCGCGCTCGTGGCAGCCGCCGACCTCTCCGATCGCTACATCGCCGACCGCTTCCTGCCCGACAAGGCCATCGACCTGGTCGATGAGGCGGCAAGCCGCCTGCGCATGGAGCTCGACAGCATGCCGGTCGAGATCGACGCCACCACGCGTCAGCTCACCCAGCTGCAGATTGAGGAGCAGGCGCTCATGAAGGAGACCGATGACGCCTCCAAGGAGCGTCTGGAGGCCCTGCGCCAGGAGATCGCCGAGGTCCAGGAAAAGCTCAACGTGCAAAAGGCCGGCTGGCTCAACCAGAAGAACGCCATCGACCACGTGCAGGAGCTCAAGGGACAGCTCGACGAGGCCAAGAGCGAAGAGGAGCGCGCGACGCGCAATGGCGACCTGGGCCGTGCGTCCGAGCTGCGCTTCTCCGTGATTCCGGGCCTGCAGCAGCAGATTCAGGAGTCCGAGGCTGCGCTCGAGGCACAAAAGGAGCAGGATGGCGAGGGCCTCAACGAGCAGGTGACCTCCGATGAGATCGCCGAGGTCGTGAGCGCCTGGACCGGCGTGCCCGTGTCCAAGATGATGCAGGGCGAGCTCGACAAGCTCAAGGGCCTGGAGGGCGAGCTGCATAAGCGCGTCATCGGTCAGGATGAGGCGGTCTCCGCTGTGGCCGCGGCCGTACGCCGCAGCCGTGCGGGCCTCTCCGATCCGGACAAGCCCATCGGCAGCTTCTTCTTCCTAGGTCCCACCGGCGTGGGCAAGACCGAGCTCGCCAAGGCGCTGGCCGAGTGCCTGTTCGATGACGAGCGCGCGCTCGTGCGTATCGACATGTCCGAGTACATGGAGAAGTTCAGCGTCCAGCGTCTGATCGGTGCGCCCCCGGGATACGTGGGCTACGACGAGGGCGGCCAGCTCACCGAGGCCGTGCGCCGTCGTCCGTACTCCGTGATCTTGCTCGACGAGATGGAGAAGGCCCATCCGGATGTCTTCAACGTGCTGCTGCAGGTGCTCGACGACGGCCGTCTGACCGACGGTCAGGGTCGCCAGGTGTCCTTCAAGAACACGATCATCATCATGACGTCCAACGTTGGCTCCAAGGCCATCGCCGATCTGTCCGGCAAGGACGAGGAGGAGATGCGCCATCAGGTCGACGCTGCCATGGCTCAGACCTTCCGCCCCGAGTTCCTCAACCGTATCGATGACATCGTGGTGTTCCATCCGCTCGGCATGGCGCAGATCGAGAAGATCGTCGACATCCAACTTGCCGATGTCCGCGCACGCCTGGCCAAGGAGCGCATGACGCTTGCCATCACCCCGGCGGCCAAGCAGATGCTCGCCGTGGGCGGCTTGGACCCGGTCTTTGGCGCCCGCCCGCTCAAGCGTCTGGTGCAGCGCGAGGTTGTCGATGCCATCGCGGCGGCCATCATCGACGGCACGGTGCGCGAGGGCGATCAGGTGACGGTCGATGTCGACAAGGACGGCGGCTTTACCGTCGTGTGCGACAACACGCCGGCGGCCACCTACGAGGTCCCCGACGCCGAGTAGATTTTTGGGACATGCCTTAAAATCTACCAGTCGTCTCTAAACGCCAAGGGCGGCGGATCCAATTGGGTCCGCCGCCCTTTTTCGTGCGACAATCGATGATGTCGAGCACGATTGCATGGCAAGGAGATATGCAGATGATAGACAAGAACAAGACGAACACGT
>CATZTY010000118.1 GCA_958424475.1 uncultured Collinsella sp. | reverse complement strand
GCTGCGGAAACGCGGGGTCCGTTCAGGCTGTTGCGTTGAGATTGAAAATCAACCACTGCTTGCCGCCTCTGCAATTTTCTGTGGGTTGGGATGCATCGACGCAATGCTCGCCAACATATTTCGAGATGTTCGGCCAGCATGCTAAGAAAGCCGCCTCGAGAAGCATCAGAACTGTTCATATTTGTACTTAATCTTGTTAAATATCGTGAGAATCAGTTCTTTCTCTACGGGAGTTCCTGTGGCATCAGTTTTATCTAAAGTTAAATTGAACATTGCCGTAGCCAATCAGGCACATCGTTGGCCGAATAAGTCGAAAAATGTAGGTGGACATCCGCAGAGACCGCCTTTAGAAGAGCGAATTCTCAATTAGATCAATAATCGCATCGTCTTCCGTGCGGTTTTCATCGTTTTTTGCGGACATGTCGCATTCCCATGGCCCATTGATTTCTTCAGCAAGGGCCCCAACGTGTTGCATGTCATCGGGTTCGGGCACATCGTTGATGCTCGGGTCATCAGCTTGCGGATATTGGCTTGCACTTTCGCGCTTGGTGGCCTCTTCTTCTTTGTGCGCCTCCAGGATGCGGCGACCGTATTCGAAGTAGCGCCGCAAGACAAATTGACGAAGATTTTCTTGCAGGATGGCGAAGTTATCCGGGAGTCGACCGGGCCAGATCTTCTCGCGAATGCGAATCGCTTCCATGACCCGCCTAAAAGCGGACTGCTTGAAAAAGGAATGACGACTAACTGTGATAACGGCATATCCCATGTTTCGCAGCGTGTTTCGGCGCTCCTCGTCAATTGATTGCTGCTCGGGCTCGTCGTGGTAAAAGCCGTTGTATTCGATATCAGTCATCGAATTTTCGAGCAGCGCGTCGAGGTAGAAAACCGTCCGTCGCGTTAGGGCGGCGTATCTTTTGGGGACTGGGATCGGATAATCCGTTTTGATAGCGCGTATGGCTAAGCCACCCATTGACTTGGGCATTGTCAGCATCATGACAAACGCCGTTTCGAGTGGGGAGCGACAGCCTTCGCGTACATAAGAAAGTGCCTTAAGGGCTTTATTGGATCCACGATACCCCGATGCCTTTGAAAAGAAGGCTCTGAGCTCTTCAACGCTGGTTAGGGCTGGGCGCTCGCGATATTGAGTTTCGTCGGACGTTACAAGCGCGTAGGAGCCGCAGATTTCAAAGTAATACTCAACGAGCTCCCAAAGGTTGAGGTCGGCTGTTGCTTCTAACGCGCACAGCTTGATATCGACGATGTAGACGTTCGGCTCGAGTTCTAGGTAGCTTTCTGCATCAAACGTATAGCGCGTGTAGTGGCAGATGCAGCCCTTTCGGTGCCTATTTGCATTATTGGAAAACGTCAGCACATGGATGCATTTAGAATCGACATTCTTTCTGTTGAGCCATGCTCGTGCCGCTTCCAGGTCGGACGTGGTCGGCGCAGACACCCTGCTCTTTTCCATAGGTATGGGATCGATCGCGTAGCTTGCGAGCGAGTTGGCTGTTTGGTATACAGCGCGTGCCGTGGTATGTGACAGAACGATTCCCATACGCGCATGATGGCATAGCGGACGCCACATTCGCCCGAAACTTCGGGTAACGGTATTGGGGCGCGGCTTATCTTCTGCGAACGGTGGGCTTTTGAGCTGTCGTATCGAGGGAGCAGCTTCGGCTGGGGAGGTTTCTGCCAGCTGCGCTTTTTTTTGGTGAACTTTAGTTGCGAATTCGTAGCCTCTAAGCGTTTTTGCCGACCGTCCAGATGCCTCACCAACATAATTTGAGTTATTCGGCCTTATCCTAAATGAATGGTGCGATCGCAACGTCTTATTCGAATTGATTCAGGTAGATTAATGGGGCTTGGTTGCGAAATTAAGGCGACTACAGCGCTCGATTGCGCTTCGAGGGGCCTTGACTAGTGGTTCAGCTGGCCGAACAACTCGAAAAATGTAGGTGGGCCAACCAGTCGACTGTGTGAAGCACGCGTATTTGCTCGTTTTGATGAAAACTAGGGTGCAGCCATAAGGCTGCGCCCTAGTTTACTGCGTGCCGGTGCGCCCAGACGGATTGTGCTGTGCCTGGCAGGCGCTCCCGCAGGTGGATCGGTTATTTCGCAAACAGGTTCTTGAGGTTGAACTCGGCTTGGACGGTACGGAGCATGAGGTCAGTGTCGTCGAGGCCCAGATGCTGCTCGTTGGCGTCGGCGGCGAGGGTGCCACGGCGGCGCGCCCAGTTCTCGAGCGCAGCGGGCGCGGACTCGCGGGGGAGCGAGCGCACGTCGGCGTCCAGGCTGCGGCAGATCTGGCGCGAGTCGATGACGATGATCTTGCCTGCGCGGCGTGCCTCGGCGTAACCGTCCAGATGAATTTTGAACCAGCTGTCCTCGAAGGCGGCATTGTGTGCCATATAGGGATACTTCTTCATGAGCTTGAGCAGCTGCTTCTGCAGCTCCTTGTTCACGCGGAACGGCTTTTTGCCGTCGATGTCGTCCCAGGTAATGTGATGGATGTTCGATAGCGGCACATCCTCGCCGCGGTAGATGTCGGGCAGGCCGCAGTAGTGCGCCTCGGCGTCATGCGGCACGGCGTCGCTGGTGAGATCCATGATCTCCCAGCCCACGTTGATGATGTAGCCGCGCTCGGGCGCGCGACCGGTGGTCTCGATGTCGATGCCCAACACCGTGCCTTGGATGGGCTTGCGGGCGTAGGCCACGCCGAGGGCATCGCGGTCACCGCGAATCTCGCGCATGACGGACGCAGCGGTGCGCTTTTGCATCTTGCCGATGGCGGCGCAGGTGTCGGCGTCGGACAGGCCGCGCGAGAGCGTCGCGGGCGTCACGTTGCGCAGGCGCGCCTCGCCAATCTGGTCGCACAGGTCGCGGTTGCGGTCGGCCAGGTCGCGCACGGTGGCAAAGTCGAAGCCGGGGTCGCCCTCGGCGGTAAAGTACTCGGTCTCGAGCACCTTGAGGGCCTCCTCGCCCTTCTGGCGCTCGGACTCCATGGCGCCGTGGTCGCCATAGATAAACATGGGGATAAACGGCTGGCGCTCGTATTCGAGTGCTTGCGAAACGTTCATAGACTGCTCCTTGGACGGGCGCGTCGCGCGGCTCGGGGTTACTGAGTTGTGGCGAGATGATAGTTTACCATGGGCAACTATTGGCACCGCGCCCGGGACAACTACAATACCCTAGTTGACCGCTAGGACTTTTACAATGCTGCCGAAAGACACGAAAGGTTCCATCCGTCATGGGTTTGTTGATTGATATTCTGCTCGACGCCGGCAAGGACACGCTGTCGCTGGTGCCGTTTTTGTTGGTGACATATCTGGCCCTCGAGACCTTGGAGCACGTCGCGGGCGACCGCGTTAACGGGGCCATCAAGCGCGCCGGCGCCGCGGGTCCCGTGGTTGGCTCGCTGCTGGGCATGGTGCCGCAGTGCGGCTTTTCGGCAATGGCGGCAACGCTGTACGCCGGTCGTGTCGTGACCTTGGGCACGTTGGTGGCGGTGTTCCTTTCGACCTCCGACGAGATGCTGCCGCTGCTGCTTGCCGAGCAGGTTCCCGTGCAGACTATGGCGATGCTTTTGGCTTCGAAAGCGCTGATCGCACTGGTCACGGGCTTTATCGTAGATGCCGCCATTCGCGGTCTGCGTCGCAACGCCCGCGCGCATGCGGCGATTCGTCGTACCGTGTTGGGGACCACTGTCAATCCGGCGCACGTTAACTGCGCGCATGACGACCACAGCGGCGGTGACATCATCGACGAGGTGGCCGAGGCGGGCGTGAGCGCCGATCACATCCATGAGCTGTGCGAGCGCGACCATTGCGGTTGCGATGAAGACGAGGACGAGCACGAACACGGACATGGACACGATCACGGTCATGGGGGCGAGCATGAACACCATGATGGCCACGGTCACTCCCACTCTCACGAGGGCGCGCCCCTCCTGTCGATTATTCGCAGCGCCATCTCGCACACCGTGCAGGTATCGGTATTCATTTTTCTGGTGACGCTGATTCTGGTCGCCGTGCTCGAGACCTTCGGCGAGTCCGCGATCGAGCAGTTCCTGCGTGGCAACGAGACGCTCGCCGTCCTGGGTTCGGCGCTTGTCGGCCTGATCCCCAACTGCTCGGCGAGCGTGGTCATTACGCAGCTGTACCTGGAGGGCGCGCTACAGCTGGCACCGATGCTCGCCGGCACGCTTATCTCCGCCGGCGTGGGCTACCTGGTGTTGTTCCGCACCAACCGCAGTGCCCGCGAGAACGTCATGTTCCTGTTCATGATGTACGTCATCGGCGCCGGTTGGGGGCTCGTTCTCTCCGCCTTTGGTCTCTAAGCCCAAAAATCTACCTTGTTTAGCGTAACAGCTCGGTGAGGTTGCGTTTAAAGCGGGAGCGGTCTTCGCTGGTAAATGC
>CATZTY010000117.1 GCA_958424475.1 uncultured Collinsella sp. | reverse complement strand
AGGTGCCCTACGACGACGCTATGGTCGGCGGCTTCGCTGGCGATGCGAGCGGGGACGATCTGCCTCCGTTCGACGTGCCGGGTGCGGCGTCCGCGCCCAAGTCCGCTGTAGCTGCCCCCAAAGAGGAGGACGCTCCTGCGGCTCCCTGGGAGTCCAACCCCGGTGCGGGCAGCCCCTTCGGCCATCAGGGTGCAGCCCCGAGCATCCCGCAGACCGAGGACGAGGCCAAAGACCTCATCCGCAGCGTCTTCGGTCAGGCCACCATCTTCAAACCGGTGGAGTAACCGTGCGGGCGGGTATGCTGCTCAAGAAGAGGTCTCTTTGTCCGGGCGCATCTGTATTTCGGACATGTGCAACGTGGTGCCGCGTATATCGCATTCGAGCAGACAGGTGCGTGACGGTCGGCCTAGGATGCTGAGGTCGATACGATACGCCGCATAGCTGTCCGTGTACTCGACTTGCTCGGCGTCGAGGGTTGCTCCGATTGTCAAGAAAGCGCCCAGTTCGGCATCGACAATCTTGGAGTCCTTTATCTTGACCTTGAACTCTTGGTAGAGGGACGGGCTGTTGTAGTAAATGGTTCGGGTTCCATCGGTGCACTCATCGGTCGCTTCCCATTTGACGGTGGGCTGGTCCGAGTTGGCTATCAGCAGTTCTGCTCCAAAGGCTATAGCATGGGTGATGATAACCAGCAATGCCCAGCCGACAAAGAGATAGAGAACCACATATGCAACGGGGTGTTTTGAGCGGATGTTTTGGAGCGCGTCGGGGGCATTCATGGGGCACCTCCAAATTGCTATCTATAGCAATCAAATTATACCCCACCGCCATGTGCGCCGCCTCGAGTAGTGGCTCGGCATTTAGCCATTTAGTGGGACGCATAAAATGTCGGATTCCGGCTCTACAAGATTTAGCTTTCAATATTATGCAGATGCGAATTATTCAACTTTGCATATTTTTTGGGTGCGGCTTGCACTCCAGGACATGTATATCGACTGAGGTAACACGTCCGCCCCGCTCGCTGGCCGTGCGCCGTGGTACGATTTTTGAGTTTGAAAGTCCCGCCGTGCTCCGGCTGCCCTTGCAGCTCGGCGTGCGGCCGCACGTAAAGGAGCCATCATGGCCGGTATGAACATGCAGCAGATGATGAAGCAGGCTCGCAAGATGCAGGAGCAGCTTGCCGCCGCGCAGGAGAACCTCAAGTCCCAGACCGTCGACGCCTCTGCCGGCGGCGGTATGGTCAAGGTGACCGTCAACGGCGAGATGGAGCTCGTCAACCTCACCATCGATCCCGATGCCCTCGATCCCGAGGACGTCGATATGCTGCAGGACATGATTATGGCTGCCGTCAACGAGGCCGTTCGCGGCGTCAACGAGCTCGCCAACAAGCAGATGGGCGCCATCACCGGCGGCCTCAACATCCCGGGCATGCCGTTCTAAGACGCGCATATATATGAGTGCCAACCATAGCCTGCAAAAATTGCTCGATGAGCTGGGTCGCCTGCCGGGCATTGGCCCCAAGTCGGCTCAGCGCATCGCCTATTACCTGTTGGAGGCTGACGCCGAGGAAGCGCGCCGCCTGGCCGAGGCCATTCTGGAGGTTAAGCAGGAGGTTCACTTTTGCAGCCGCTGCTTTAACTACGCCACGGCCGACGAGTGCTCCATCTGCCAGGATTCGATGCGCGACACCACTCGCATTTGCGTGGTGGGCGAGCCGCGCGACGTCCAGGCGATCGAGCGCACGGGCAGCTACCACGGTCTCTACCACGTATTGGGCGGCGTGATCAGCCCCATGGACAAGATTGGTCCCGAGCAGTTGCACATCCGCGAGCTGCTGGCGCGTTTGGGCCACGAGGATATCCATGAGGTCATCATCGCCACCAACCCCAATATTGAGGGCGAGACCACGGCGAGCTACCTGGCCCGCACTATCAAGCCGCTGGGCGTTGAGGTATCGCGTCTGGCGAGCGGCCTGCCCGTGGGCGGCGACCTGGAGTATGCAGACGAGCTTACGCTTGGGCGCGCTATCGAGGCCCGTCGCACGATTTAGGTGGCGAGCCTGCTCCTGCCGTATGTTTTCCTCGCGACGCACGGGGTAGTCATAATTTCCCCGTGCGACTGTAAGTTTGTTGTGCAACAAAGATGCTTTGTATCCGCTTATCGCATGGATGCTTCCGCTCACATCCTTAATTTGCCCATTCGTTGCGCAACCTTTTGGGTTCGCTGATACACTCAAATATGGATTCGAATGAATGCGCCGCTCCCGAGCGGCGTGTTTTTGTTGGAGGAGAACGCATGCGGCCCGGTGGCACTCAGACAAAGCGCGGCACCGCGGTGCGCATGCGACGCCGACTGGGCTTGGCGCCGCGGGCGTACGCACTGCTGTCTTGCTCGCTGGTGCTGGTCATAGCTGGCGTTTCTGCCTATGGCATGACCGTGCCGTCCATGATGCAGGCACATGCCGCACGCGAACCGCGCGTGGGGCATGAGGTCAAAAGTGATCTGGGCACCACGACTGGATATGCTTGGGCAAGTGTGGTCGCGCATATTGTGTTTGGCGCCGACGATGCGGACGGCGCCGAGGCCCCGGACAACGAAGTCACGCTTGCCAATGGCAAAACCATCGTGCTCACCAACACCAAGATCATCGATCGGTTGTCCAACAATAGCGTGGCGGCAACGGTGAATAAGGTCGAGCAGCAGAAGGAGCAGGACGCCCAGCAGTCCGGAAAGCCCGGTAGCTCGGATACTTCTGGCTCCGGCTCGGATTCGTCGAGTTCGGGCGGCGGCTCTGGGTCGGGTTCCTCTGCCGGAGGGTCTGGAAACGGCGGCTCGACGGGCGGCAACACTGACAACGATGCAAACTCCGGTGGCCTTTCCGCTGCTGAGGAAGAGAGCATTCACAGTTGGCTTGTGACCAAGTACAACATGCTCGACGGCTATGTTTCTCGTGCCAATGACGTGGTTTCGACCTATAACTCTACGGGAGATCCCAGGCCGTGCGACAGCTTGGTCGGGGAGATGTTTGTCATCCGAGCCGAGTTCGGTCGTCAGACATTCTCGCCCCGGTCAAAATGGTACCAGCAGTATGCCAATCTGTGGGGCTGTTACACCAACCTATGTCAATGGGTCGGCCATTACGGCGATGATGACGTCGCGCTCGGTAACTTCAACAATAACGTGGCGGCGCTTGCCCTATGATGACCGATCTTGCATCCACCACACCACAATCGCTCGGTCGCGATCCCATGGTCGGCCTGCGCCTGGCGCGTGTCGACGGGTTTGAGCCGGCCATTGCGCTCGGTCAGGACGAACTGCCTGCCTATCTGCGTCGTTTTACGATGCTGTTTGCCGACGATGCCACCATGCGCCGTGGCGGTATCGGCCGCGTGACGCGTGCCGTCAACGCCCAAGGCGAGGCAGTGGCACTCAAGCAGCTCATCTTGCCGACGCGCGATGAGTTTGACGACGATGCCGCTCACGAGGCGCTGGTCGCCAAGTTCAAGGCGGCGTTTCGCGAGGAATACGAATGCCATCGCGCCCTTTCGGGCCTTAAGGGCTTTCCCCGCCTCTATGGCTGGGGCGAGGTCGACGGTGTGCCTGCAATTGTCATGGAATGGGTCGAGGGCGAGACGCTTGCCCGCTTGCGTTCGCGACTCGCCGTGGACGATGCCGGACGCCTGTCGCCGCTTGTGGCGGCGCGTCTGGGTCGCGACCTGTTCGATCTGCTCTGCCGTATGAGCCTGGTGGGCGAGGGCTTTGTCCATCGCGATATCTCGCCCGCTAATATTATGGTGCGTACGGCGCGCCTGCCGCTTGACCGGCAGCTTGCCGAGGGCACCTTTGACCTGTGCCTGATCGACTTTGGCTCGTCGCTGGCGCTCGAGCCTGCGTCGGCCGTGGCCGGTACCGGCGGCAAGGCGTCGTTTACGGAGCGTTATGCCACGCTGCGTCGCGCGACGGTTGCCTATGCCCCGCCCGAGATGCTCACCGACAATATTCCCGACCTGCGCGCTTTGCGTATGTCGCCGGCGATTGACGTTTATGCCGCGGCAAGCACGGTTTACGAGCTCATTGCCGGCGTCGTGCCATACGAAGCCGCGCCGAGCACTTCGGGTACCTCGGGTTCGCGCAAAAAGACGCGCGACATCGCCAGCCCCTACCGTCTCAAGATGGACACGCGGCCCGACTATCCCATTGGTGCCCATGCGCCCGGTTGCGATTTGACTCAGCTGCTTCGTCGTGAGCCCGATGTGGCGCTCGCCGCGGCCGAGCAGGCCCAGCAGCTAGGGCTTGAGCCGGATTCCGAAGAGCTACGCGATGCGCTGGCGTTTGTCGATGCCCAGCTGTTCGACGTGGTGATGGCCTGTCTGTCCAGCCATCAAAAAGATCGTCCCGAGCCGGCGGCGGTCGAGGCGGCGCTCTCAGCGTTTTGTGACCACTATGCGCAAAATGTCGGCCGTTCG
>CATZTY010000116.1 GCA_958424475.1 uncultured Collinsella sp. | reverse complement strand
TTGGGCGCAGGCGCGGCAGCGGGCTTGGGCGCGGGTGTCGGAGCAGCCGGTTTGGGCACTGCGGGCTTAGGCGCCGACGGAGTCGATGCCGCTACCGGCGCCGCTTGCTGCTGCGGCGCGCTGGCGCTCGAGGATACAGGGGCCGCCGAGGACACGGGTTGCGGGTCCGCAGATGCCGCAGCCCGTGCAGATGGAGAATGCTCCTCATGTTGAGGAGCCGGCGTGCCACCCCCATCCAGGACATAGTCGACGGTACGACGACCGAAGACCGCGCAGACCGTCGGCAGGACCACCGACTGCGTATCGGCGCGACCGAGCATCTTAATGGCAAAAGTCGAACCCGCGGGGAACGAGACGGTGAGCTTGGAGCCGTCGTCGGCCGTGGCGCGAGCGTTGAGCAAAAGCCCTGCGTAGGAAGCCTGACGCGCCTTGACACGCTCGACAACCTCGGCCCATTTGCGCTGGAGCTCGCCGGCATCCTCGACCGCGGGGGTCTCGGCAGCACCGGCGGCGGCAACCTGGGCGGCATTGTTGGACTGGGGCTTAGGTGCCGGAGCGGTGGCAGGCGCGGGGGCCGCAACGGGCTGAGACGTCGGAGCCGGCGCAGGCTGAGGTGCAGGCGCTGCAGGCTTGGAAACTAACACGGACGCAGAACGGGGCGCAGGCTGGGCAGCCGGAACAGCAGCACCACGGTCCCAAGGCATACCGCCCTGGCGCGCGGACGTAGCAGCGGGGGCAGCGGATGCCGCCGGAGCGGCAGCACGAGCGCCCGAAATGAGCGTCGGCTGTTGGGCAGCAGCGGGTACGGATGCTGCAGGCGCGGCGGCCTGAGCAGCAGCCACGCTCGCCGGCACGGCGCCGTTGGCAACCATGGCCTCCAGGCGTGCCACGCGCTCGGCCAATGCCTCAATCGTTAAATCGGCCTCGGGACGCGCCAGACGCGTGCAGGCGATCTCGAGCACCAGGCGCACGTCGCTCGCGCCCCTCATCTCCAGTGCGGCATCGTCGAGCACTGTCAGCACACGGGCCAGGCGGTCGGCAGGATGCTCGCCAAAGGCAGCGGCCTCGGCAGCAAGCGCCTCGGCCTGCTCGGAGCCGCCCTCAAACAACTCGGCACGGGCACCGGCAACGCAGGCAACATACACGTCGCGCACGTGCGCCACCAGGTCGCGCGTCAGCTCCAGCAGATCGTTACCTTCCTCGACCTGCGCGCGAATAAGCCCATACAGCTCGGCAACATCGCGATCGGCAATGGCGCGGGAAAACTCGCCCAGAATCTGGTCCGAAACCTCGCCTAAAAGCGAGCGGGCGTCGTCCGCATGCACAGAACCGTTGCCAAAGACGCTCAGCTGCTCCAGCGTGGACAACGCGTCGCGCATGCCGCCCTTTGCATGGCGCGCCACGATAGCCAGCGCCTCGTCGTCGTAATCGAAGCCCTCCTGCTCGCACACGTATGCCAGGCGATGCTCGATATCCTCGTTGCCGATGCGGTGGAAATCGAAGCGCTGGCAGCGCGAGAGGATGGTCTCCAGAATCTTTTGCGGGTCGGTGGTGCACAGCACAAAGATCACGTGTGCCGGCGGCTCCTCGAGCGTCTTGAGCAGCGCGTTGAACGCCGCCGTCGTGAGCATGTGGACCTCGTCGATGATATAGATCTTGTACTTGCCGCGCACCGGGGCAAAGTTGACGGAGTTGATGATCTCCTCGCGCACGTTGTCCACGCCGGTACGGCTTGCAGCATCGAGCTCGTAGACATCCGGGTGGTTGCCCTCGGCGATGAGCTCGCACTCCTCGCAAGTGCCGTCGGGCATGCAGCCGCTTGCACCCTCGGCGCGCGCCGCCTCGGCATTGCGGCACAGCAGCGCCTTGGCCAGGATGCGCGCCATGGTGGTCTTGCCCGTGCCGCGCGGACCGCAGAACAGGTACGCATGGGACAGGCGTCCCTCGGTGATGGCGTGCTCGAGCGTCGAGACGATATGCTGCTGGCCCACCACGGAGTCGAAGGTGAGCGGGCGATACTTTCGGTACAACGATTCCATGGGTGCTCCCCCGGGTATACTGAGTCTTGTTGCCGCGACGGCCATGCGGTCGCACGGCATACTGCATTCATAATAACCCGTACGGCGAGCCCGCCGCGATAGGAGTCCAAAGAGCATGGCAGACGCAGAGAGCAACCTCGTTCCCTCCGAAGCAGCCGACCAGGTCGAGGTCGCGCTCGAGGAGCAGGCCGCAGCCGACGACGGCATCCTGTACCTCAACGAGTACCAGTACGAAAACGACCTGGTCACCGACTTCGCCCGCCTGGTCGCCTCGCCCAGGCGTCGCGGCTCGCTGTATGTCGCCGCCGCGATTGCCGCGCTCATCGGCATCGGCATGCTGGTGACCGGCGGCAACTGGATCAAGTTTGGCGTCGTCCTGATCGTATTCGGCGCCTTTTTGGCCTGGTGGAGCAAAAACCTGCACCACACCCTCGCCCGCGACTTTATCGACGCCGTCGAGGCCGACGAGTCCATGGGTGGCCGCTATCGCCGCGTCGCCGCCAACGAGGACGGCCTGATGGTTTGGGGCAAGAGCGGCAAGTCGCAGTTCTTCCCGTTTGAGAAGCTCGACCACGTACTCGACGGCGAGCGCATCTTTGTGGCCATGTTCGCCGACCAGGGCGTGACGATCCCTAAGGACACCTTTGTTCGCGGCGATGCCGAGCAGTTTGGCACCTTCCTTAAGGCGCGCATCAACAAAAAACTCCGCATCGAGACCAAGAAGAAGAAAATGAAGGCAGAAAAGGCCGCCGCCGAAGCCAAACAGGGCGACAAGCCCCAGGAGACCAAGCGCAAGCAGAAGAAGAACAAGAAAAAGCGCTAAGGCCAAGCCAGGCAGGCAGCCTCGCATCCCGCTATCCTCCCCATGCACCCGAGCGTGCTACACTAGCAGCATCTATGCCACCGCGAACGGCTCGGCCCCGCGCCCGCCGCTCGCAAACGAACTTTAAACGCACGAGGGTTGGCCATGCCGCTTTTCTCGCAACATACCGCCCGGTTCTCGCCGGACGTTCCTTTGGAGGGCACCAGCTCTCGCGAGCTGCTCAAGCGGTACCAGCCGCTCGAGACACTTGCGACCGGCGGTTTTGGCTCCATCGAGATCTGCCGCGACACGCACCTGCGCCGCCGCGTCGCCATTAAGCGCATCCCCCTTATTAACGGTGTCGGCATGCCCGCCAGCGACATCATGGATGTCCTGCGCGAGGCGCACACTGCCGCCATGCTTCAGCATCCCAACATCGTGCAGGTCATCGACTTTACGCACGACACAGCCTATGCCTACCTGGTTATGGAATATGTCGATGGCATGTCGCTGGCCGAGTTTTTGCACCGCGTGGACGGTCACTCACTTACCTTTGACGAGGCCGCGGCCATTGCCGATGCCCTGGGCCAGGCGCTCACCTTCGCCCATAGTAATGGCGTACTCCACCTGGACATTAAGCCCGCCAACGTGCTCATCGACCACTCGGGCAATGTAAAGCTCACCGACTTTGGCATGGCGCGACTGTCGTCCGCCGGTGGCTTTGGCGGCTCGCGCGGCGGCACCATCGGCTACATGCCGCCCGAGCAGCTCGATATCGAGACCGGCACGGTCGACGAGCGCGCCGATGTCTTTGCCCTCGCCTGTGTGATCTACGAGGGCCTGTGCGGCAGCGCTCCCTTTATGGCGGCCACGCCCGCCGACTCGCTCGACCGCATCATCGGCGGCGCTACCTATCCCAGCGAGCTGATACCACACTTTCCCCCGGGAGCCGAGGCTGCGCTCATGAGCGCGCTCTCCCCCATGCCGCAGGACCGCCCCAACAGCATCGAGGCATTTTGCGACCAGCTCCTTGCCGGTCTGGGCAGCGTGCGCGAAGGCCGTCGCAGCCTGGAGCAAATGGTTGGCGAGCTTTCGGATGACGAGCAGGAGCTCGACGATATCGAGCCGTCGCACTACGAGGACGAAGCCATCGAGGTCGACCCCGCACTTGGCTGGGCGGGCACGCGCTGGAGCCATGCGCGCGACTACACCATGCGCACTATCTCGGCGCTAACGTGCGGCACCTTTAGCTTTTTGCTGATGCAAACGGCCGGGGTCGCGGCGCTTCCCGGCCTGGTCATTGCGGCTATCGCGATCGGAGCGGCGGCTGGCCTGGCCCCCCAGATCGGCTCGGCCATCTCGGCTGTGGGCTTTTTGGTGCTCATGGCCAACGCCACCATGCAGGCGCAGGGCATCCTGTCAATGCTGCCCGTCGCGGTGATCTTTGCCGCCGCCATGTCCGGTTGGTGGATCGCCTGGGGTCGTACCGAGGCTGCCGCGAGCGCCGCGCTCACCTGTGCGCTCGCGCTTGGCTGTCTGACCGGCAATACCTTCCTGGCAGCTGGGGTCGCCGCCGGCGTCGCGTCATTTTGGCTCGGCCCGGCAAGCGCCGCCGCGGCAACGGG
>CATZTY010000115.1 GCA_958424475.1 uncultured Collinsella sp. | reverse complement strand
ATGAGGCTACCGAGCGCCTGTCGCTCACCTCGCCCATGCCCGAGTTCACGAGTCGCGTGTGCCCGGCGCTGTGCGAGGCCGCATGCAACCTGGGCTCGGTCGATGGCCAGCCCACGACGATCCATGACAACGAGCGCGCGATTAGCGACCATGAGTGGGCCAACGGCGGTCCGCACCGCTTTGAGCCGGCAGGGGAGGGTGCACCCACGGTTGCCGTGGTGGGCTCCGGTCCCGCTGGTCTGGTGGCAGCATGGGAGCTTGCGCGTCGTGGGGCCCGCGTGACGGTGTTTGAGCGCGACGACCGTCCGGGCGGCCTGCTCATGTACGGCATTCCCAACATGAAGCTCGAGAAGTCCGTGGTCGAGCGCCGCGTGGCGCTCATGCGCGAGCTGGGCATTGTGTTTGAGCTGGGTGCTGACGTGAATGATCCTGCGGTGGCTGCCAAGCTCGACGACTTCGATGCCGTTGTGGTGGCTGCCGGCGCCCGTGCTCCGCGTGGGCTTTCGGCTGCGAACATTGATGCCCCGGGCGTAGTGTATGCCGTGGACTACCTGACGGCTTCGACCGTCTCGGTGCTCGATGGCGGCGAGCCCGCGGTGAACGCGCGCGGCCTGGACGTTGTGGTCATTGGCGGTGGCGATACCGGCAACGACTGCGTGGGTACCGCGGTGCGCCAAGGGGCGCGCAGCGTGCGCCAGTTTGAGTTCTTGCCGGCTGCGCCCGATAAGCGCGCGGCGAGCAACCCCTGGCCGCAGTGGCCCAACATTAAGAAGACCGACTACGGCCAGCAGGAGGCTATTGCTGCGATGGGCGGCGAGATGCGTGCCTGGGGCGTGGATACGCTCGAGGTGCTGCTGGACAAGAAGGGTGCGGCTGCGGGTCTGCGCGTGGTCGATTTGGACTGGTCGGCGGGAAAGCCCGAGCGCATCGCGGGCTCCGAGCACGAGGTACCGGCGCAGCTGGTGCTCATCGCCTGCGGCTTTACGGGCCCAGAGCACGGTGTGTTCGACGCCGTTGGCGTGCCCGTTGCCACTGCTGGTCGTCCGCTGCCTGTGATGGCCGCCGAGGGCTCGCATCTTGCGGCGCGTGTCGACGGCGTCGCCGCGGATGCCGCGCCGGTGTATGTTGCCGGTGACGCTCGTAACGGCAGCTCGCTCGTGGTGAACGCTATGGCCGACGCCCTGGCCTGCGCAGCCGAAGTCGCCGAGGCGCTGGAGCTGTAAGGCGGCTGTCCACAGCTGAATCGACAAGGGCTGTCCCCAACGGCTGGCCCAAATGGAACGTCCCCAAGTGCCGGCAGCTGGGGACGTTCCTTATGTGCCGGCACTCGGGGACACTCCTTGCGGGTTTGCGACCGATTTGTTCATTTGCCGACGTACGGGTGTTCATTTGTCGACTTCTTGGGCTGTTGTTTCTGTGGTGGCTACGGGCATCTGGTTCAAAAGAGCGGGTTGGCCGTCTATGTTTACCTGCGGTTTTGTTGCGGCGCGCATATTCGGTCAAGTGTCCCGTCAAGTGTTTGGTCAGCAGTTGGTTTGCAGCCGGCGGCCTATTTTGTCCGTGCTGACAGTGGCTGCCCACCCTCCTCGTAAGCTCAAATTGAGGTTCATCAGTTTGAGGAGGATGCCGTGACTGACCACGTTTTAGACCGAGCTCATCTGGCCGAAGCCGTCGGCAACGATATTGCCGACATGGCCCATTTTTGGATGCTGCGGAAGTTTCAGTTTTTGGAGCCGGCGCGCGAGCAGTTTGAGATTATTGTCGACCCGTGGCTCAGCTATCGCACCGAGCCTTCCCAAAACGAAATCATGGCCTACAACATGGCGTTTACCGATTGGCTGCTCTTCGAGCGCCCCTATCGCCATGGCAAGACGCTGCTCGAGCTGTATGTTGATGAGCCGCCGGCATCGTTTTCGCCTGCCTCGCTTAAGCGGCTCGAGCAGGTGCGCGACACACAGTATTTCTCGCGCTTTGGCATTTTGGACAAGGATCCTGCGAACGGCATGGTTGCGCTGAAGGATACGCGCGCCGACCTTCGCTTTGATGTCTACGACCCGCATATCGTGCAAAAGGAGCATTGGAGCGACGGCGCGATCGCGGTGCGCCTCGCCTGCGTCGACGATGTCTGGCTGACGGCGGGACAGCTCTATCTGTATGACATCGCGCGCCTGAGTGACACGGCGGTCGATGGACCGGGTGCGGTGCATCCCGAGGACCTGCAGGATGGCTTTGACACCTCGTGCATCAGCTTCTTTTTGCGCCTGGTCCGCGACATCATGGGCGCCCAGGGGCGCTACGTGAAGTCCCTCAACATCTACGAACAAGAATGGGAGTAGGGGATGTGACTGGTGCCGCCCTACAGCCCTGACTTTGTCTCAATCTGTAACGTTTGGCGGCTGTTTGGGCCCGTAACTGTTACAGATTGAGACGGAAGGTTGGCGGCTGCCGAAAGATCTTGTTCTGTAACAACTAGAGGCTTAAAGACTGTCTTCCTGTTACAGATCAAGACATTTGCCAGCGGAGGCAACGGTGACGATGGTCCATTTGTCTGACGTGGTGGTGATGAAAGTGTCTAATACCGTTCTCAAACACAAACATGCGACTCGCAACACGTTGGCGCGGAATAGGATGCTCGCGCGGCTCACGGAGACGGCCAAGCAAGGTGCGCTGCTCGCAACGCATGACAATACCGAGCTCATGTGGCTGCGACGCCATGTTGGAACCGACGATATCGCGGAGCCCGAGCCGTACCTGTTCTGTTTTCAGCATGATTGGGATGCATTGACGCCGGCGGAGCGAGCGCTGAGGACTATCAAAGGGCTTGCGGAATTTCATCCCGATTGGGCGTTTTGGGGCTATGACGCGGCGCTTTTGTGGGGTTTGGAAGTGCCGAATGATCTGCTCGGGCCGCGTTATCTTGTTAGGACGGGTTGTTCGGTGACGTTGAGCAACGGGTGCAGGTTGTTGCGTCCGCAGATGGCGGGCGCGCTCGAGCGTGTCGATGGCGTGCGGGTGACGTCGTTTTGGCGCACGGTGGAGGATTGCTTGCTGCGTGCGCCGTTCTCCTACGGGTTGGCGATCGCCGATTCTGCATTGCGGGCGAAGGGCATGTCGCGTGGCGACCTCTGCGAACGGCTCCAGGCCGATTGCGAGGGCAGGCGAGGATATCGCAGGGCACAGGTGATTGCGTCGCATGCGGACGGGCTGTCCGAAAACGGCGGCGAGTCTCGGTTCCGAGCGTTCTTTATTGCGTACGGCTTTCCGGTTCCGGAGCTGCAGGTGGAGTTTCGCGACCCGCTCGATCCGAGCCAGGTGTTTCGCGTCGACTATTTTTGGCGGCTCGAGGACGGGACGTGTGTCATCGGCGAGCTCGACGGAAAGGGGAAGTACACCTTGCAGAACGGCGAGGGCCGGGAGTCGGTCGACCCATTCGTGGCAGAACGTCAACGGGAGTCCCATCTGACAATGCTCGGGCATAAGGTGCTTCGGTTTACGTTTAACGAACTCAAAGACCCGGGGAAGCTGGTCGAGAAAATGAGGCTGGCGGGTATTCCTCGGCAGGCGAAATTGGCTGAGGAGTGGAGACGCCAGTGGTATGGGCGCTGAGAGGTTTTGTCTCAATCTGTAACGTTTAGAGGTTATTTGAGCTCGTAACTGTTACAGATCGAGACAAACCGGTGAAACGTCGACCGAATGTCTCGATCTGTAACATCAAGGGGCCCAATAACCCTGTACCTGTTACAGATCGAGACATTTCCCTGGTGTCGCTGGGGTGGGACTGCAGCGTATTCCGTCCCCCCACATCCCCTCTTCCCTCCGTTAGCCGATGCGTCTGCAGCAATCCAGCGGGACTAGGTAATAATGGACAAATGTTCAAGTTAATCGTGAGGGAGGAGCTCGATATGGCGTCTGCCGATCGTTCCACGTTGTTTATCAATGCGACCATTCTGGATGGTTCGGAGCATATGGAGCCGCAACCCGATATGGCCGTGACTGTTGAGCGCGGCGTCATCACCTGGATGGGGCCGAGTGCTGTGGCGCAGGCGCCCGCGGGTGCCGAGGTTATCGACCTGGGCGGTGCGTATCTCATGCCCGGTCTCATCAATATGCACGTGCACCTGTGCGGCTCGGGCAAGCCTGTCTCGGCCGGCGATGCGGGCGCGCTGATGAAGAAGCTCGATAATCCCGTGGGGCGCGCCATCGTGCGCCATATTCTTAAGGGCAGCGCCCAACAACAACTGGCAAGTGGCGTGACCACGGTGCGCGGCGCGGGCGATCCGCTGTTTGCCGATCTGGCCGTGCGCGATGCTATCGATGCCGGCAAGTATCAAGGTCCTCGCCTGGTGGCGCCGGGAACGGGCGTCACGGTGCCGGGCGGCCATGGTGCGGGCTTGTTCGCCCAGGTGGCCAACAGTCCCGCCGGGGCAGCCGAACAGGTGCGCGACCTGTATGCGCGTGGTGCCGACGTCATTAAGCTGTTCGTGA
>CATZTY010000114.1 GCA_958424475.1 uncultured Collinsella sp. | reverse complement strand
AAGGTCACCGTGTATGCTCGATCGCGCCATATCTCGGCCATCGATGACGAGGTGGAGCTGACCGAGCTTGACGGTGCCGAGATTGTGCGCGGCAAGGCGATCTGCGCCATCGATGATAACGGTCCGGTGTTCGAGACGGCTATCTTTGACGAGGACAACAACGTGGTGGGCTACGAGGAAGAGCTCGAGCACGTGTCCGCCGACACGGTTGTGATTGCGGCGTCTCAGGTGCCCAAGGACAAGCTTGTGCTCACGACGGGTGGCTTGGAGACCGACCATCGCGGCCTGCTTTCGGTCGACGAGCGCGGCATGACAACGGTGCCTGGCGTCTTTGCCGCCGGCGACGTGGTTAACGGCCCGCTCACGGTGGTTCATGCCGTGGCAGGCGCCAAGCTCGCCGTCGAAGGCATGACCAGCTACCTGGGCCTCTAACACATTCCATCCATCAGTTGCGGTGAAATACGGACTGTTTTGGCTGTCAAAGGCCTTGTCTACTCCGTATTCCACCGCAACTTTTTGTTGGGCGGGCTAGAGACGCTGCATGCGGTACCCGACACCCATGTGCGTCTGAATCATCTTGGGGTGAGAGGGGTCTGCCTCGATCTTCTTGCGCAGGGTGCGCATGAACACGCGCAGGCTCGCCAGATCGCTGTCCCAGCTCGTGCCCCATATCTCGCGGGTGATGAAGGTATGGGTGAGCACCTTGTCGACGTTTTTCGCCAGAAGGACGAGCAATTTGTACTCGGTTGGGGTGAGCGAGAGCTCGCGTCCGTCTTTCGTAGCGTATCCCGCGGCGTAGTCGATATGCAGCGGACCGTTGTCGAACGTGCTCGCTTCTGTCGACTCGCTCGACGCCATCGAGGAGCGCCTCAAATTCGCACGGACGCGCGCGAGCAACTCATCCACAGAAAAGGGCTTGGTGAGGTAGTCGTCCGCCCCTGCGTCAAGTGCTGCAATCTTGTCGGAATCTTCGGTGCGCGCCGAAATGACGATAATGGGGACTGCCGACCAACTTCGGATCTTCGTGATGACCTCGATACCGTCAATGTCGGGAAGGCCGAGGTCGAGCATGATGAGGCTGGGGCCGTGCGACACCGCATCCATGATGGCGGCCTGGCCGTTGCAAACCTTGCTCACGACATAGCCGTGAAGGTCAAGCGCGGTCGAAACGAGGTTTTGAACGGTCAGGTCATCTTCGACCAAGAGGATGCGTGGCTTAGCGGCATTATTCATGAATCTCGATCTCCTCGGCAGGCAGGGTAAAACGGAAGACGGCCCCATGGGGGTGGTTGTCGCGAACTTCGATGACGCCGCCATGCGCCTCCACGATGGAGCGGCAGAGCGACAGCCCAAGGCCGATGCTTCGACGCGAATCCACGGGCCGCGTATTGCTTGAGGTGAAGAAGCGCTCAAAGATATGAGGCTTGTCGCAGTCTGCTACACCCGGCCCATCGTCTGCGACGTCCACCACGATGAACTCACCCTCGCGACGTGCGCTGATGGTGACAGTCGAGTCCTCGGGCGTGTATTTGAAGGCGTTCATGATGAGATTCGTAAGTACTTGCATGATGAGATGGACGTCGATGCGTACCAGCAGGATGTCGTCAGTGTGCTCGATGGTGACGGCACGTCCATGCGATGCTTGGGCGACATGGCTGAGGGCGGCCTCGATGACCTCGTCGATGAGCTCGGATGTTAAGTTGAGGCGAATGGTGCCGTCCTCGACGCGTGTGATGGCGAGGAGGTTCTCCACGGTATCGATAAGCCAGAGGGAGTCGTCGTAGATGGCATCGGCAAGATCGCAGCGTTGTTCGAGGCTGAGCTTCTCGTCGCTCTTCCGAAGGATTGCCGCAGATCCGGATATAGCCGTGAGGGGTGTCCTCAAATCGTGGCCGATGGAGCGCAAAAGGTTGGCGCGCAGCTGCTCGTTTTTCGCCAAGACCGCAGCCTCTTCGCGCTCTTGCGCCGCCCGGTCGCTTTCGAGCGCCAAGGCGCATTCACCTACGATAGATAGGACGATCGAATGCTCGAAGGCTTCGATCTCGCGCCCCTCCAGGGCGATGCCGATGACACCGAATACCTTGTTGCCGGTGCGAACCGCGAGGTAGAGACAGCGCGCCTCAGGCAGGGTCCGCGTGCTTGCGCCCGCGCGCTTGTTGTTGGTGTAGGTCCAGGTTGCAACGGCGCGCTCGTAGTCGGTGAGCAGCGACGCGGATCGGTTTTCGGTGCCAGCGGACTCATAGAGCGCCTTGCCAAGCGTGCCGTGTTCGGCGGGGTAGAAGACCACGTCGAGTTTTAGCAGTTTGACGAGTTGGTTCATGGCGACGCGGGCGCACTCCTCCGCGCTATGGGCTTGCTGCAAGAGCTGGTTCGTTTCGAGGAGTACGCGCGTTTTGAATGCGTTCTCGGCGGATGTACGGGCGTTGTCGGCGATGCGCGCAGTTAACTCGCCGGCGACCATAGCGGTGGCGAACATGATGCCGAACGTGACCAGATAGCTTCGGTCGTAGCTGGCGAGCGAAAACAGAGGCGTGACGAAGCAGAAGTTGTAAAGCACTACAGAGAGCACGCTCGATACGATCGTGCAGATACGCCCCGTCGTGGTGACGGCGGTCAGCAGGGCCGTGAAGATATAGAGGGATATGATGCTGGAATCGGCAAATCCCAGATGGCGGAAAGCCGTGCCGATCGCCGTGGCGGCAAGAGAGAGCCAGCGTGCGAAGCACGTTTCGGCTGCTGGGCGGCTGCAGGGCGAGCGCATGGCGGCGTCCTTTGGGTCGGGAGGGCGGAGTCGACTGTTCTGGAATGATGTAAATGTCGAGGTTCGGGGCGAATGTTATGAGCTGTTCTACGAGAGATTTGCGGCCGAAGAGGGCCTGACGGACGCTGCTGCGCTCGCCCGTGCGCCCCATGACGATCTTCGAAATACCCGACAGGCGCGCGAACTCGGAGATCTGAAACGCGGTGTCGTCGCCATAGACGGTTTCCATATGTGCTCCGAGCTGCTCGGCTAGGGCGATATTGGCTGCAAGCTTGGTGCGCTCATTATCGCTCATGGCTTGCGTGTGCGGGCTCTCTACGAACAGGGCGACGAGCTCGCTGCGAAACGCTTTCGCCATGCGCGCGGCGGCACGGACGATGCGGGGATTGGTCGGCGCCGGGGAGACACAGACTAAGATACGCTCCCTGGTGTAGTAGTCACGGTTTCCCAGCACGCGTGCGGCGTCTGCGAGGTGGCCGGTGCGATCGGCGCAGCGGCGCAGCGCGATTTCCCGGAGTGCGGTGAGGTTCTCGACGGTAAAAAAATGCTGTTGCGCTCGGTCGGCTTGTGCGGGACGGTAGACGAGGCCGGCGCGAAGGCGCTCAAGTAGGTCTTCGGGCTCTATGTCGACGAGCTCGACCTGGTCGGCATCATCGAAGATACGGTCGGGGATTCGTTCGCTCACGACAATGCCGGTGATGGATGCAACCATGTCGTTTAGGCTCTCGATATGCTGAACGTTCACGGTCGTATAGACGTCGATGCCCGCATGTAGAAGTTCCTCGACGTCTCGATAGCGTTTGTCGTGGCGAGACCCCGGCGCATTCGTATGGGCGAGCTCGTCGACAAGGATGAGCTGAGGGGCGCGTTCGATAGCCGCATCTAGATCGAACTCGCTGAGCGCAATGCCGTTGTGCTCGATGAGTTTACAGGGCACGTTCTCAAGCCCTTGTGCAAGATGGGCAGTTGCCGGACGTTCGTGCGGCTCGATGTACCCCGCGACGACGTCAACACCTCGCCGCTTGGCGGCGTGGGCGGCTTGAAGCATCGCATAGGTTTTGCCTGCGCCGGCAGCGTAGCCAAAGAAAATCTTGAGGTGTCCCCGGCTGGTTCGAGCGTCATTGGCGACCTCGTCTTTCTCAATTGCCTTGAGGATGAGGTCTGGATTGACGCGAGTGTCCGATGCGTCGCGCTGCATAGCGTAGCCTTTCTGAAGCGTTGTCCATGCGTGCATACGCGGTGAGGACGCCACTGTATGCTCGCGAGGTCGAGTATAGGCGCACTGCAGCCGCAATAGTGCTTTCTACCTGCATCTTTACGGCATCTTAAGGACGTGGGCCCCGGCCCTCACGCCTCTTTAATCCCTAGAAGCGTTTACTGTCCCCAGGCGCTTGCGAGAGCAGGCGTCCGAGACATCGGACCGCGTGTGAAAGGGGCGGTAAATGGACATCCTCATTCCCATCATCGGAGTCGTCTGCATTGGACTTCTTATCTATTACATCTACATTCTGATGAGGAGTGATTCGTAAACTATGGACGCTGCGATTCAGTACATCTTGTACTTTGCCGTACTCGTCGTCCTGGCCGTTCCGCTCGGTCGGTTCATGGCCCATATCATGGATGGTGAGCATACGTTCCTGTCGCCTGTGATTGCTCCTGTGGAGCGTGGCGTCTATCGTCTGCTTCGCATCGACGCGGCAGAACAGATGGGGTGTAGGCGCTATCTGGCGAGCGTGCTG
>CATZTY010000113.1 GCA_958424475.1 uncultured Collinsella sp. | reverse complement strand
AGCCGTTACGCGGTTTGGTAAAACCGCGTAACTTACATGACCATAACGTAGCGCGATCCCACGTAGTACTGCTTACCCATCAAAACCGGCTCGCCATTGGGACCGGTAAAGCCGGCACGCAGGTTGAGCAGCGGATCGTGCGGAGCAATGCCCAGCTCGGCCGCCTGCTCGGCGTTAGCTCGAACGGCCTCGACCGTACGGTAGCCAACCGAGACAATCGGCGTTCCGCCAACACGCTCGACCTCGGCAAAAATCGACTTGTCCTCAAGATCGGCCGTCAACAGCTCACGGTAGGCGTCAAACGGCACAAAGATGTTCTCCTCAAAGATGGGCTCGCCGTCGGCCGTACGCACGCGCTTGATATGTAGCAGCAGCGCATCCTTCTGCAGGCCAAAGAACTCCATCTCGTTTTGGCGCGCCGGAACGATCTGGCGATCGATCACGTGCGCACCGGCCTTCATGCCGTTGCCGGCACACAGCGCGGTAAACGTCTGCAGCGTCGAGGCGTGAAACTGGCGGTTGATGTGCGGCGTGGAGACAAAGGTGCCGCGGCCCTGCTGCTTAACCAGGTAACCATCGGAGCACAGCTCCTCGACAGCGCGGCGCACCGTAATACGGCTCACCTCGTACTGCTCGGCTAGTTCAAGCTCGGACGGAATACGCTCCTTGGGTGCATAAACACCTTTCTCGATCGCATCCTTGATTTCGTCATAAATCTGCTGGTAAAGCGGTGCATTTTTGGGCGCAGGCATATCTGATCACTCTTATCAAAATAGCTAAATATCTAATACGTATATAACGTCTAGTTTCATGTTACCTCATATTGATAAAACGATACACCCTCCCTACCAAAAAGCGACAGCTTCATTTTGGTAGGTTTTATCTGGGCAAACGAGAGCCCTCGAAAGCAACGGGGCTTTCGGGGGGCTCGTTCGGATGGGTTGCGCAGGACCGGCAAAATGCCAATACCCTACTTGCCGTCGTCCTGCTGCAGGCTGTCCTGTTCGCTGAGGCGCGCCTGCCTGCTGGCCATGCGTGCGGGCTTGTCGGGATCGGGAACGGCCGTGGGCATGGGCTCGTCGACATGACCGCCCCACCAGCCGCCCACAAAGTTGAGCGTGTGGAACACGTTGATCACGGCGCCGGGATCAACGTCGCACACCAACTTGATAATGTCCTGGCTCTCGTAGGTCGAAACAACGGTGTTCAGCAGGTACATCTTTTCGCGGCTGTATCCGCCGACGACCTCGGCGCAGCTAATGCCGTGCTGAAAATGGTTTACGTAGGCAGTCATGACCTCGTCTGCCTTGCGCGTCGTAATCTGCAGCGTCACGCGATCGTAGCGACGATAGAAACTGTCGATGGTCTTGGTCGAAATAAACTGGAACACGATGGAATACGCCGCCTTGTCCCAGCCAAACATAAAGCCAAAGATCGCCAGGATAAAGCAGTTGAAACCAAAGATGACGCCCCAGATGGTCTTGCCCGTGTGGTTGGAAACCCACAGCGCGATAAAGTCGGTGCCGCCGGTGGATGCGCCGGATTTAAGTGCGATGGCAGCGCCCAGACCCGAGACCACGCCGCCAAAAATGATGAGCATGATCTTGTCGCCCAAAAATGGAGCGAAGTGAAAGACGTTGAGGAACAGCGACGAGAGCACGACCTGCATCATCGAGAAGATGACGAAGCGCTTGCTAATGCCGCTCCAGCATAGGAGCGCCACGGGGATGTTGAGCGCGAGCATACCGAGCGAAATGTCGATGTGAACGCCGCCCAGCGAGGTAACGCGATCGAGCAGGACCGCAACGCCGGTGAGGCCGCTCGGAAGCAGGTCGGCGGGCTGAATGAACGCCTGGATCAGGAATGTCTGGAGGACGGCAGAAATTGTGACCGCCACGGCAGTAATGGCACGGCGGACGATGGTGAGGCGGCCGAGCATGAGCACGCGGTCCGTGAGCTGATCGATGGCGTTCGCCACGTAGGCTCCTTTCGAAGGCAGATGTGGTTGTGGGGCATGCCCGCGATTGTAGCATGGAGCGTGCGGGGGCGCTTCAATTCAACCTCCCTCGACAACCAAAACGGGACCAGCAACCCCCACGACCAAAGGGCAAAATTCCAAGTGAGTAGACTTTTTACGATCTGCCGAGCACACCCAAAACCGCCACCCCTGTGACCTGCGGTTTTACAAAGGAAGATATGCATTGTGCTCGGCCTGCGCCAAAAAGTCTACTCACTTAGTCCGAATCGAAGCCAAACGGATCAAAATCGAAACCAAATTGAGCCAGTCCACCGCAAAAAACGTTTGAACCCGTGCTTCTCGCGGCGGATTGACACTACAAAGCGGCCAAAATGTCGGTCAGATTATCAATAACGGCATCGGCTCGCGATTGATCGAGGTTGACGCCCTCGTGCGGACGCAGTGCCAGGACGCGGGCGCCGGAACGTTTGCCAGCCTCGATCCCCAAAGGCGAATCCTCGATAACCAGGCACTCGGCAGGCTCCACCCCCAGCGCCTCCATGGCACGCAGGTAGATCTCGGGGTCGGGCTTAAACGCACTGCACTCGTGACCGCTGATGGTGTAGTCCAGCACATCGGCGATACCGGCAATCTCTACCAGCTCGTCAATGAGCTCACGATAAGACGAGCTCGCGATGGCACACTTCACGCCGCGCTCGTGCAGTGCGCGCATCACCGGCTCCGCCTGCTCGTTGAGCAGCTCGGCATACGGAACGGGGTGGTCCGGGCTGTAGACCTGCTTGTACTCCACGCGAAGGCGCTCGCGCAGCTCAACATCGTCGGGCACCAGCGCCTCCCAAATGGCCGGCTCGTTAGACCCCGAAAGATCGGGGATCTCGTCAAAGTGGAACCCCTTCTCCTCCATAAACGCCACGCGGCGGCGGTTGTAGAACCACTCGGTATCGACCAGCACGCCGTCCATGTCAAACAGCACTGCTTTGATCATACGCATCTCCTCCCACCTGCCAAATAGAGACAGGTTTATTTTGGTAGGTTTTATCCTGGGTTTTGCGACGCAACAGGCGTGCCCTCCCAAGAGCAAAAAAGGGGACGGGGCGCAAACCCCATCCCCTCTCAATCAACCCGTAAGGTCTACTTACTTGTGATTAGTAGGAAAGCTTCCACATGTAGCGACGCATGGTCAGCGGGTGCTGACGGGCCTCGGCGATCTGGTTGCCGTACTCACGCATAACGGCGAGGTGCAGCAGCGGGTTGAAGTAGGTGATGACGCTCGCGGGCACGGCGTCAGCCAGGCCGTAGTCCTTGGAGTCGATCAGAGCGACCTTGGCGCCCATGCGCTCAAGGAAGGTGAGGGCGCGGGCGTCCATCGGACGGGTGGCGCCATCGGACATGAAGAAGACGTAGGGCTTACCCTCGGTGGAAACCTCGAACGGGCCGTGGAAGTACTCGCCGGTGTTGTAGGCGGCGGCGTCGATCCACTGCATCTCGGTGAACAGGAAGGCGGCGTGAGAATAAGCCATCTTCTCGGAGGCACCGGAAGCCATGAAGTAGATCATCTTGTCGTCCTTGAAGTCCTCGGCGAACTTCTTGGCGAGCTTCTTGCAGTGCTGAGCGGCGTTCTCGCAGAGATCGAAGATGTTGGTGAGGCCGGTGATCATGTCCTCGTAGTGGTCATAGCCCTCGGTCTGCTGAAGGATCTCGAGAGCAAGAGCAATAGCATAGCCGGGCTTCTCGCACTTGGCAGCGTAGTTGGCGTGGAAGCCGTGAACGATGACGTGGTCGGCGTCGACGGTCAGAGCGGAGCCAGCCTTGTTGGTGAGGGAGACGACCGGGCAGTTGTGCTTCTTGGCGGTCTTGTTGGCCTCGACGGTCTCGGGCGTGGAGCCACCGAGGGAGCAGGTGATCACGAAGGTGTGCTCGTTGACCCAGGAAGGCGTGTCGTAGTTGAACTCGTTAGCGGTGAAGATCTGAACGTTCAGCTTGTCCGTGTTGTTGGCCAGGAAGTACTTGGCGGGGTACAGGTCGGACATGGAAGCACCGCAGCCGACGAAGGCGACGCTGTGGATCTCGTGGTTGGACAGGACGTCAGCGACGATCTGCTTAGGGAGGTTAAGGTCGATCTCGTACATCTGACACATTCCTTTCGATTTTTGCGGCGCCACATTGCCGGGCGCACGCAGGGTTACCGTGATTTGGACCGAGTCGCCGGCCCGTTGAGGATGTGACAAAGGGACTGCCCTTTGTCACGTATAGGGATGGAAGCCTGCCCGGGGTATGGGATGCCAGGCAGGCTCCCGGGGAAAGCGGTTAGACGCTTGGTCGCGACTAGGCCAGGATGCCGGCCGCGGAGAGGGCGATGCCGCCCACGATGGCGATCACGAGAAGCCAACCGGTGTTGACGTTCTTCTTGATGAGCCAGTACATAAGGCCGGTGAGGCCAAGGGAGATCATCTGGGGCATCATGCCGTCCAGGATGTCCTGGATCACAACGGTGCCGTCAGCGAACTGCAGCGGGGTGGTGGCGCCGATCAGCGTGGCGATCATGCCGCCCACGGACATAAGACCCACGAT
>CATZTY010000112.1 GCA_958424475.1 uncultured Collinsella sp. | reverse complement strand
CGCGACGGCGCTGCTTGGTGCGGCTCGTATGCTCAAAGCGCGCGAGGCAGAGCTTGTTGATGCCAACGCTACGGTCAAGTTGCTGTTCCAGCCGGGCGAGGAGACCTTTGAGGGAGCACGCGCTGCCATCGCCGACGGCTTGCTCGAGAACCCGCGCCCTCAGGCGGCCTTTGCCATGCATGTCAACAGCCAGTCGCCGCTTGGCCTGGTGCTATACGGCAGCCCGGCGCTCTCGGGTGTGTACGGTTTCCGCATCACGCTCCAGGGCAAGGGCGGCCACGGTTCCAGCCCCGAGATCTGCATCGACCCCATCACGGCCGGCGTCCACGTGCACCTGGCGCTCCAGGAGCTTATCTCCCGCGAGGTGCCGGCGGCCAAGGAAGTCGCACTTACCGTTGGTAAGTTCGCCGGCGGCTTGGCGGCCAACGTCATCCCTGACACCTGCGTGCTCGAGGGAACGCTGCGCGGCTTTGATGTTGAGCTCATGGCTCACCTAAAGACCCGCATCGCGGAGGTCGTTAACGGCGTTGCTACGACCTATCGTACGCCGGCGACCATCGAGACGCTTTCGGATGTTCCGCCGCTTGTACTCGACAGCGATATGACTCAGGCGTCGCTTGGCTACGTGGGCGCAGTGCTGCCCAAGACGGCTTTCTTGCCGCTTTTCCATGCCATGGCGAGTGAGGACTTCGCGCTTATCTCGAGCAAGATCCCAAGTGCGTACTTTACCGTGGGCGCGGCCGTAACCGACACGGACGAACACTTTGCCCAGCACCATCCCAAGGCACGTTTTAACGATGCCGAGCTGCCGCTCGGTGCCGCGGCCTATACCGCCGTCGCTTTGGGCTATATCGCCGACCACCGGTAGCACCCAACCTTGCCTTTCAAGCCTGCGGGCATGGCCGTAAGGCCTATGCCCTTGTCTTTCAAGGCAATCTTGGGCACTACCGGCGCCCGGCGCAGGCTATTCGTTTGTCTAAAAGGAGCAGTATGCCCCAGCAGCGTAAGTTCTTCCCCGGCTGGCTCGTGGTGGCCTCCGGCTTCGTGATCATGGCCACGTGTTACACGATTTTCGTCAACTGCATGAGCCTGTTCCAGCCGCTGATCGTCAGCAACCTGGGTATTTCCCTTGCGCAGTACAACGTCTCCAATGCCATCTCCACCGTGGTGAGTGTCGTGGGTTCGCTCGTTATCGGTCATGTTGCCGATAAGGTGAGTGGCCGCGTATTGGGCTCGCTTACCGTTATCGCTACCTCGGCGGTGCTTGCCGGCATGAGCTTTGTCGGTGAGCTGTGGCAGGTCTACGTGCTCTTTGCCGTTTCGGGCTGTTTCGCTGTGGCCTCGACCCGTCTGCTCATTAGCCTTGTGACCGCCAACTGGTTTACCGCTAAACGCGGCCTTGCCATTTCCATCGCACTTTCGGGCTCGGGCTTTGGCGGAGCCATTCTCTCGCCGATCGTGAGCTCTCTTATCGTGAGTGTGGGCTGGCGCTCTGCGTTCCTGGTACTCGCTGCCGTCTGCATGGTGGCGGCACTGCCCATCACGGCTTACTCCTTCCGCACCAAGCCTTCCGAGATCGGCCTTAAGCCGCTCGGCGAGAACCCGGGCGATCCGTCCGTCTCGACGGCTGGCGATAAGGACGAGCACACGGCGCCCGAGGTTAGCGTCGGCTGGTCTCGTATCAAGAAGAGCCCGGCGTTTTGGCTGCTCGTCGTCGCCTTCCTCTTTATGGGTCTCGTTAACGGCGCCATCTTGCCCAACCAGGTCACCAACATGACGAGTGTTACCGTCAACGGCGCCAAGATCGTCACGGGCGGCCACGATCCCATGTGGGCAGGTACCGTGCTTTCGGCCTACATGGTCACCGTCGTTATCGCCAAGATTTCGCTCGGTGCGATCTATGACCGCTTTGGTCTGCGCTTTGGCAATATCCTTGGCTCCATTGCGTGCATTATCGCCTGCGTCGCCCTGTGCTTCCCCGCGACCGATCTTGGTTCCATCGTGGCTGCCGTGAGCTTTGGTATCGGAACGTGCATGGGCACCATCACGCCTACCATCGCCGCGTCCAAGCAGTTTGGCATGGCCGATCTCGGCAAAGTCACGGGTACCATTACCTCGCTCGAGATGGTCGGCGGCACCGTGGGTGCCATTGTCTCGGGTGTGCTGTTCGATGCCACGGGCTCCTTTGCGAGCGCCTGGATTGTGTGCCTGGCGTGCTCCGTGGTCATGCTCGTGTTCCTGCTGGCATCCGAGCCCATCGCCGCCAAGCTGCGCGCGAGCGTGGCGGGGGAGTAGGTAGGCCAAAGCGCATCGCCGCTTGTCCGCTTCGTCCGCGGCGGCGCGTCTGGCCGAACGAGTCCCCATACCCTCGTTCGGTCAGGCGCGCCGCCGCGTTGCTGCTTTGTGCCGTATAATGTCCACTACCTATGACGCGATACAAAAGAAAGGTGTTTGCCCATGCAGGCACAGAAGGCGGAGGGAACCCGCGACCTTATCGGCGCCGAGATGCGCGCCTGGCAAAAGATGCAGCAGATTGCGGCCGGCGTGTTCGAGCCGTTTGGTTTTAAACCCATCGAGACGCCCGCGATCGAGCAGGTTGACGTGTTTGTCCACGGTATCGGCCAGTCGACCGACGTCGTGCGCAAGGAAATGTTCCGCGTGTTCAGCGGTGCCAACCTGGAGCGCGTCTTTACCGAGGGCACCGACACCAAACTCAAGCCCAAGCAGCGCCTGGCACTTCGCCCCGAGGGCACGGCCGGCGTGGTGCGCGCCGTCGTCGAGAACAATCTGGTGCCCCAGGGCTCCACGCCGTTTAAGGCTTACTACGCCGAGGCCATGTTCCGCGGCGAGCGTCCCCAGAAGGGCCGCCTGCGCCAGTTCCACCAGGTGGGCATCGAGTGGCTCGGCGCTCCCGATCCGGCTGCCGACGCCGAGTGCATCATCATGCTCATGGAGTTCTACAAGCGCCTGGGCTTCGATCTTTCCAAGCTTCGTCTGCTCATCAACTCGATGGGTGACGCCCAGTGCCGTCCGGCTTATCGCGAGCAGGTTAAGCAGTTCATCCTCGATCACGCCGACGAGATGTGCGATGAGTGCCGCGAGCGCGCCGAGCTCAACCCGCTGCGTGCCTTCGACTGCAAGAACGACCACTGCCGCGAGATCATGGCCGAGGCTCCGCTGATGGGTGACAACCTGTGCGATGAGTGCCGCGAGCACTACGAGCAGGTCAAGCGCTATCTGGATGCCGCCGGTATCGAGTATGTCGAGGATCCCACCTTGGTGCGCGGCCTGGACTACTACACCCGTACTGTCTTTGAGGTCGAGGCCCCTGGCGCCGGCGTCGGCTCCATCGGCGGCGGCGGCCGCTACGATGGCCTGGTCGAGCTCGAGGGTGGCAAGCCCACGGCGGGCGTCGGCTTTGCTGTCGGTTTTGAGCGCGCCCTGCTGGCCCTGCAGGCCTTTGGCAGCGATTTGGGTGCCGATGAGGCCCCGTGCGTCTATGTCGCCAACGCCGGCAAGGAGCTGCGTCAGAACGTCTTTGCCATTACGCAGGAGCTTCGCGCCGCAGGTATCGTGACCGAGGCCGACTATCAGGGTCGTTCGCTCAAGGCCCAGTTTAAGCAAGCCGATAAGGTAGGCGCCAAGCTCATCTTGGTCCTGGGTGGCGACGAGCTTGCCGCCGGCAAGGTCAAAGTGCGCGACATGCAGAGCCATGACGAGGTGCTCGCCGATCTGGACAACGTCGTCGAGGCGGTTCGCGAGCGCCTGTAGCGCATCTTTTTGAGCTTCGGGCCTGCTAACGTGCCCTGCTCATGGAGAGCGATTGTTACGGGGGTGTTTCGCTTTTATGCGGAATGCCCCCGTTTACGTATGCCGCCCACCGAGAAATACGACCATTTAGGGCAAAAACCTTTGCAATGCAGAAAATACTTTTGTGTGGTAAAGCGCAATCAGTGTCGAAAGTATTTCTCAAGCGCCTATAATGAATACCGCATGTTACGTGCATAGAAGGAGGAATGGGAGGAAACGTGGCTGAGAACCTAAGCAACCAGTCTGTACCCGAAGCCGCGGCGCGCGTCGCTGCCGTGGTCAACCGCCTCGTTAACCGAATCGGCTCGAATGCCGAGTCCAGGGAGCGTCTCGCCGAGATCGAGATCCCCGAGGAGCTGCGCGACAATCTGGCGCTGTTCTTGCGCCTGGAGCGCCGTGTGCTTAGCGAGTATGATCCCGAGATCGCGGACCTGTTCGACAAGATTTTGACAGCCGAGATTGTGGTCAATGCCGGCAACCCCGGTACCTGCGCTGCCGACGAAGCCGTCGACGAGCAGGGCGTGCCCACCGCCGACGAGCCCACTGCCGTGGCATTTCGTGAGGTCGTCGATTTGATCGACAGCCTGCCGCTCGATAAGCAGCAGGTCATCGTTCGCGCCTTTACGAGCTTTTTCCATCTGGCAAACCTGTCGGAGGAGAACTACCGTGTGGCGCAGCTGCGCGAGCGCGAGGCCGGTGCGTCGACCGATACCGAGGTCGATCCTGCCAACGAGCTTACCGTTGCCTA
>CATZTY010000111.1 GCA_958424475.1 uncultured Collinsella sp. | reverse complement strand
TGGCAGCGAGGTCGATCGCCTCATCAGAAATCGTCTTGCCGCCGTCCTCAATCGTTAGTCGAAACGCTTCTTTTACCTCAGTCGGTGAAATTGATCCCAGCGAATGTTGAGCCGCGCGACGAAGAAACGATGTCGATTTCCCCGTCAGCAGCGCCAGCACGCGAAACGGCAGCCCCGCCATAAGCAAAGCTACCTTTTTATTCTCGCTTACAAAGTGCTGGTAGGTAGTAACAAGCTCCGTCATTTGCGCAAACGATGCATCCACTTCGTCAACGGCGATAAGCACCCCGGTGTCAGTCGCTTCAAGCTGAGCAAACAAAGCGTTCATCTTAGTACGCCAGTTAGCGCCCTCAAATTCAACATCGATGTTTTCCCAGCTCATGCTTCCTACGGGGGCAATGCCGACACTGTTCACACGCCTAGAAGCGGGCTTTTCGATCAGATGGGCGGCTGATTCGTTGAGGCGCTGCAAAATGTCTTCGAGCATCCCCTCCGAGGCCGTCACATTCGCTGTAATCCAGCCCTCTTGCTGGGCGCGGTACGACAGATATGCCAAAAGCGCCGTTTTACCTGTACCACGCGCACCATAGAAAACCGAGCAAAGATTAGGATCGGAGTCGTCATTTTCAAACGCCAGCACCATATCATCGATGATTTGCTCACGGCCGGCCATATACGCCGGTACACGTCCGAACATCGGCGTGAATGGATTTGCCTGCCTGTACGCCGTCGGTGCCGCCATAAAGCCTCCCTTTAACTCATATAACTTAATTATGCCCCTACTATCTATAATTTATTTGAGTATCTTTGAGTTTTTTGAGCATCCTTGAGTTCTTTGAGCGATCGGCCCCGGCAGAACCAGTTGACTTTCTCTGCCTAAAACAAAAACCACCACAAAGGTGCCTGTGTCCCCTTTGTGGTGGTTTTGGTCGGTTAGCCTTCGAGCTGCGCTGCTTTGTAGCGGTAGGCCGCGGCGATGACGTCCTTGCAGCCTTCGCGGCCCAGCTTGGCGCGGTTGACTACGATATCCTTACCGCTCGTCATCTTCCACTTGCCGGCGCTGTAGCGCTTGTAGAACGCCTCGCGCGCCTTCTGCTGCTGCTTGACCAGCTTGGCGCCCTTCTTTTTATTAAGGCCACGCTTCTTGCGCACAATCTCGACGCGGTCCTCAAAGGGAGCGGTCACCAGCACGGCAATGTGGTTGGGGTTGTTGCGCAGCAGATAATCGGACAGACGGCCTTCGATAATGCAGCTCTCGGTCTCGCCCAGATCCAAAATCACCTGGCTCATCTTTTGGAACAACTTGTCCGAGTACGAACGGGCGTCGTAGCGGTCGGGCAGAAACGCCATGTTCTCAACGGCCAGGCGCTCATCATAGGCAGCCATCTTGTCGAGCGACTCGCCCGCGCGTAGCGACGCACGCACCAGCAGCTCGTTATCGTACAGCGGAATCCCCAACTCGTCGGCAAGCATGCGGCCAATCTCGTGGCCCTCGGCGCCAAAGTCGCGCGCGATGGTAATGACCACAGGATTCTTCTTATTCTCCAGATCGCTCATCGCGATTCCTTTCTCTATGTGACAAAGGGACTGTCTCTTTGCCACATTCTACGCTGCCACAATACGACGTTGATACGCTCGGACCAGCAGCGAGATACCAAAGTTGAGCGCAAAGTACATCGCAAACACCAGGCCGTAGAGCATAAGCACCTGCGACAGGTCGATCGCGTGGGCCATCACGACGTTTGCCGTGTACATGAGCTCGGCCACGTTAATGCCCGAAAGATACGAGCTGTCCTTGATGACGGTCGTGCACTGGCTAAACAGCGCCGGAATGATCGTCTTAAACGTCTGCGGCAAAATGATGTAGCGCATGGTGGCAAAGAAGCCGAAGCCCTGGCTCTGCGCTGCCTCAAACTGGCCGCGCGGAATCGAGTTGAGGCCGCCGCGCACAATCTCGGCCATAACAGCGCTGGTAAACAGCGTAAAGGCGATGGTCGAAATCACAATGTCCAAACCCTGCACCGTAAAGTAGATAAACAGGATCCACAGCAGGTTCGGCGTGCAACGGAACAGCTCGATATAGGCGCTCACCAAAATACGGAACGGGCGGGGTGCATAGCTTTTAACGAGCGCCAGCACCGTGCCAAAGATGAGCGAGAAAAAGATCGACAGCGCCGAGATCTCGATTGTCTTAACAAAGCCGCCCCAAATGTAGAGCAGGTTGGTCGCGTTGAAGATTTCCATGCGCTAGGCCTCCTCTACGTTGTCGGGCCCCAGCTCGGCCAGGCTCACGCCGCGCGGACGCTCCTTGGAGCGGCGCTCGAGCCACTGCACCAGCATGGCGAGCGGAAAGCAGATGATGAAGTACATAAGGCAGCAGACGATGTATCCCTGCAGGTAACCGTACAGACTCACAAAGTTGTCGGAACGGTACATAAGGTCGCCGCCGGCCACAAGCGCCAGCACCGACGTGTTCTTGACCAGGTTGAGTGCCTGGTTACACAGCGGCGGCAGAATGATCTTGAATGTCTGGGGCAGCACGATGTACCAGTACGCCTGCGCACGGGTGAAGCCCTGGCTCTGGGCCGCCTCCATCTGACCGCGCGGAACCGCCTCGATACCAGTGCGGATGACCTCCGAAATGTAGGCCGCGTGATACAGGCCCACACCCAAGAAGCCCAGCACGAACGGCGCGATGCGCACCGGCTGATCGGCACCGGTTATGGCCTGCAAAAACTGCGGACCGGCCATGTACATAAAGAGCACCTGCACGGGCAACGGGGTGTTCTGGTAAAACTCCACGTACACGCGGCTTATGGCGCGCAGCACGCGCGAGCGAGTGGTAGAGAACACGCCCAGCAGCGTGCCCAGTACCAGCGACAGCAGTAGACCGGCAACGACCACTTGCAGCGTCACGCCAAAGCCCTCCCAGAAGGGTCCCATATTTTGAAATGTCGTCGACCAACGGTCGGCGTCAAATAATCCTTCGAGCATTTGATTCCTTCCTTGGACGATGCGCCTATACAAGACCCCAGGTCTTGACCTCTTGGTCGAGCCAGCCATCGGCCAGGCGATCGCAAATCACCTGATCGACCACGGCCGAAAGGTCGCAGCTCTTCTTGGTCGCCACGCCGTAGCCCTGCTCGCCAAACTTGACCTCGGGCTGCAGCAGCTCAACGGTCTCGTTCATGTAACCGGCCAGCGTGGAGCGGTCCATGGCAAAGACGTCGATATTGCCGGCATCGAGCGAACTCTTGATGATGGGGTAGCCACTAAAGGCCCTAAACTCGGGCTCGCAGCTAAAGCCGTTGTCCTTGATCATCTGCTCGATCAGGCTCTGCGTGGTGGCACCCTGGCTCACGCCAATGACCTTGCCGTCCAGGTCCTCAATCGAGGTAAAGCCCGAACGCTTCTTAACCATGAGTCCCACGTAGTCGGTGCGGTACGGCGTCGAGAAATCCCAGCTCTTCTTGCGCTCGTCGGTGATGGTGTAGGTCGCCGCGACCACGTCAAGCTGGCCGTTATCGATCAGCGGGCCGCGCGTCTTGGGCGTTACGTCGGTAAACTCGACAAGCTCCTGGGCGCGGGCCTCCTTGTAGCTCACGTCAAAGACAGCAGCGGCGATCTGATAGCACAAATCGACTTCCATGCCCTCAAAGCGGCCCTTGGCGGTGTCGTAATAGCCATAGCCGGGAACATCCTTCTTAACGCCGGCATTCAGATGGCCGCGCGACTTAATGGCCGCAAGCTTGGACCCCTTGTCGGAGCCCTCGCCGCTGGTGGAGTTGCCGCAACCGGTAAGCGCGGCCCCCGTCAGCGTAAGCATACCGGCGCCCGCCAGCTGCAAAAAGTGACGGCGCGACACGGCCGCCCTCGTCATATCCGTCATGTCCATCACCGCGCCTAGTGCAGAATCTTGGACAGGAACTCGCGGCAACGCGGGTTCTCGGGGTTATCGAAGAAATGCTCGGGCGTGCCCTCCTCCAGGATGCGGCCGTCCTCCATAAAGATGATGCGGTCGGCCACCTGGCGCGCAAAGCCCATCTCGTGCGTCACGCAGATCATGGTGATGTCCTCCTGCGCGAGCTCAATCATAACGTCCAGGACTTCCTGGACCATCTCGGGGTCGAGTGCCGAGGTCGGCTCGTCAAACAGGATGATAGGCTGCTTGGTGCACAGGGCACGGGCGATGGCGATGCGCTGCTGCTGACCACCCGAGAGATTCTGCGGATACTCGCCGGCCTTATGTGCCATGCCGACGCGCTTGAGCGCAGCGATGGCGATCTCGGTCGCCTCCTCCTTGCTCTTCTTTTGCAGTTTGATGGGCGCGATCGTCAGGTTGCCCAGCACCGTCATGTTGGGATACAGGTTGAACTGCTGAAACACCATGGAACTATACTTGCGAGCCATCTCCAGGTGGTTCTTTTTGGTGAGCGGCGTACCGTCGATGACGACCTCGCCCGACGTGGGCTCCTCAAGATAATCGACACAACGGATGAGCGTCGATTTACCCGAGCCGGAAGGCCCGATCATTACGAGCTTCTCGCCGCGTTTGACGGTGAGGTTGATATCTTTGAGCACATGCAGGTCGCCAAAGTACTTGTT
>CATZTY010000110.1 GCA_958424475.1 uncultured Collinsella sp. | reverse complement strand
GACGACGGTTGTCGTCGGGCTTACCGTTCGCCTGCTGAACGTCAAATACCAGCGCCACGGGTTATACCTCCAGCGGCACGATCTTGGTGCCATGGAGCTCGGAGACGCCTAGCGCCGCCGCGACCGCGTCGCGATTTGCCGTAGTGATGCCGCCGCCGGGAAGGATGGTCAAACGATCGCCCGCATACTCGATTAAACGAGCCAGGTAATCGAAATTATCCTCGATCGACGTACCGGCAGCGCCGCCATGCGTGAGGATGCGCGTAACGCCGCAGTCGGCAAGTGTATCAATCGCATCGAGCTGAGCCTCGGGCGAGAGCTGGTCAAATGACATGTGGAAGGTGATGTCGATGGGATCACGCTTACATTCCTCGGTCGCGCAGCCCGCAGTCATCACGAGGGTGCCAAGCGTAAGTTCGTCGAGCGCCCATCCGCCAGCGCAGGGTTTGCAGCAGCCAAAGACCAAGCCGTCAACGCCCGCACTCACGGCAAGGCCCAAGTCCATCTCCATCATGCGCAGCTCATCCTGGTTGTAGTGAAAGTCGCCGCCACGCGGACGGATCATGCACATCACCCGTGCATCGTGTTCGTGGGCATAGTTGGTCGTAGCGCTGATAACGCCGGCCGAGGGCGTGGTACCACCGACGGCAAGGTTATCGCACAGCTCGATGCGCCTTGCACCGGCCTCGATAGCCGCCGGCACCCGCTCATAGTTCTCAGCACAAAACTCGTACAGCATAGATAGACCCCCAAAGACAACAGATGTTTTCCGACGGGCATTGTCACACATCCCCATGAAGTTGCGGTGGAATAGGGACTCTTTTGGCCTCTGGAGCCCGTATTCAGTCCCTATTTCACCGCAACTTAAAAAGGGGCGCTGACTGAGATAGTCAGCGCCCCTTTTGTTAGGTGGGTTAGCCTCCGAGGTAGGCTTTGCGGACGTTATCGTCGTGCAGGAGTTCTTGGCCCGTGCCGGTCATGGTGATCTTGCCGGTCTCGAGCACGTAGCCGCGCGTGGCGATGGAAAGAGCCATCTGTGCGTTTTGCTCGACCAGAAGCACCGTGGTGCCGGCCTTGTGCAGGTCCTCGACAATCTGGAAGATCTGCTCAATCAGAATCGGCGCCAGACCCATGGAAGGCTCGTCGAGCATAAGCAGTTTGGGGTTACTCATAAGAGCGCGCCCCATAACAAGCATCTGCTGCTCACCGCCCGAAAGGGTGCCGGCGACCTGGCGACGGCGTTCCTTCAGGCGCGGGAACTGCTCGTAGACGCGCTCGAGGCCCGGAGCCACCGTGGACTTGGGCTGCGTGTAGGCGCCCATCTCCAGGTTCTCCTCAACCGTCATCTGCAAAAAGGCGCGACGACCCTCGGGAACCTGAGCCAGGCCCTTACCAACCAGCTTGTCGGCGGGCGTATGGGTAATGTCCTCGCCCATAAACTTGATGGAGCCGGTCTTGGAGCGCAGCAGGCCCGAGATGGTCTTGAGCGTTGTGGACTTGCCGGCACCGTTGGCACCAATCAAGGCCACGATCTCGCCCTCGTTAACGTTAAAGGAGATGTCCTTGATGGCGTGGATGGCGCCGTACCAGACGTTGATGTTGTAGACGGAAAGCATCGGCTCTGCCATTTAGTTCTCCCCCTTATCCTGCTTACCCAGATACGCCTCGATAACGGCGTCGTTGTTCTGGATTTCCTCTGCCGTGCCCTTGGCGATAACCTTGCCAAAGTTAAGCACGCAGATGCCCTCGCAGATGTTCATGACGAGCGACATATCATGCTCGATAAGCATGATGGCAATGCCAAAGGTGTCGCGAATCTTGACGATGTTCTCCATGAGCTCCGCGGTCTCGGACGGGTTCATGCCGGCGGCAGGCTCGTCGAGCAGCAGTAGCTTGGGGTTGGTGGCAAGCGCGCGGACGATCTCCAAACGACGCTGAGCGCCGTAAGGCAACGATCCGGCCTGCTCGTTTGCCAGATGCTCCATATCAAAGATGGACAGCAGCTCCATGGCGCGCTCGTGAGCAGCCTTCTCGTGCTTCCAATACGTCGGCAGGCGCAGCACGCCCTCAAAGCCGGAGTAGCGCTCCTGGTTGTGCAGGCCGACCTTAACGTTATCCTCCACCGTCATGGTGTTGAACAGACGAATGTTCTGGAAGGTACGGGCAATACCCATGCGGTTGACCTGATAGACCGACTTGCCCGAGGTGTCCTCACCGTCGAGCAGGATGGTGCCGTGCGTGGGCTGATACACCTTGGTGAGCAGGTTGAAGACCGTGGTCTTACCGGCACCGTTGGGGCCGATCAGACCGGTGATCTCGGTCTTGCCGATAGTCAGGCTAAAGTCGTCGACCGCCTTAAGGCCACCGAACTCAATGCCCAGGTGGATGCACTCGAGTGCCGGGCGCTCGCCCAGGTCGCGGTCGGGAACGATGGCGCCAGAAGGATACGGGACCATCTTGCCCTTGTTGAACTCAAATTTACTGGGCATCGGCTGCCACCTCCTTCTTGGAAGCAAAACGATCCTTGACGCGACCGAAGAACGCCTTGAGCTGCGGGTTGTTGGTAAAGATCATGACCAAGATCAGCACGATGGCGTAGATGAGCATGCGGTAGTCCGAGAACTGACGGAGCAGCTCGGGAAGCACCGTGAGCAATGCCGCCGCGATGACGGAGCCGCGCATATTGCCCAGACCGCCCAGGACCACGAACACCAGGATGAGGATGGACGTGTTGAAGTCGAACTTGGTGGCGGAGAGCTGCGAGAAGTTACCGCCGAAGAGAGCTCCGGCAGCACCGGCGAGGGCAGCGGAAACCACGAAGGCGATCATGCGGTACTCGGTGACGGAGATGCCCACAGACTCGGCAGCGATCTTGTTGTCGCGCACGGCCATAATGGCACGGCCGGTACGGCTGCGAACCAGGTTGAGCACGATCACGAGTGCGACCATGACCAGGATGGCACCGGCGAGGAAGGTCGAGTACGTCGACACGCCCGAGGCGCCCTGGGCGCCCTTGATGATGGCGGTGCCGTCCTCGAGCAGGTGCAGGTCGTCGATTGTAGAGTTACCCGTGATGTTAAAGATCACATGCAGGCCGCGGGAATCGACGCCCACAATGAGGCAGGTGACGATCTCCTTGATAATCTCGCCAAAGGCCAGCGTCACGATAGCCAGGTAATCGCCGCTCAGACGAAGGACCGGGATGCCAATCAAGAAGCCCAGGATGGCGGCAGCGATGGCGCCGACCACGATACTGATGATAAGGCGCACCGGATCGGAGGGAACGGCGCTCTCCAGCGCGACGGCGGTGACGATTCCCGTATAGGCGCCGACACTCATAAAGCCTGCGTGGCCCAGCGACAAGTCGCCCGCGATGCCGACGACGAGGTTAAGGGAAATGGCCATGACGATATAGGCCGTGATGGGAACCAGCTGACCGGCGATCATGCGCGGAATCATGTGGTTAGACTGCATAAAGAACACGATGGCGAAGGCCACGATGCACATGGCGTACGTGACAAAGTCGTGACGCGTCTGCTTGTCTTTAAGAAACTTCATAACGCTCACCTACACCTTCTCGGGGACGTACTTGCCCAAGAGGCCGGCAGGCTTGACGAGCAGGACGATGATCAAAACACCAAAGACGATGGAGTTGGCAAGGCTCGTGGAAATGTAAGCCTGCGCCATCGCCTCGATGATGCCGATGAGAATGCCACCGACAAAGGCACCGGGGATGGAGCCGATGCCGCCGAAGACGGCGGCGTCGAAGGCCTTGATGCCAGGCATGGCACCCGTCGTGGGCTGCAGCACCGGCGAGTAGGAGCACAGGAGCACGCCGGCGATGGCGGCAAGCGCCGAGCCGATGGCAAACGTCATCGAGATGGTGCGGTTGACGTTGATGCCCATGAGCTGAGCGGCGGCCTTGTCCTCGGACACGGCGCGCATGGCCTTGCCCATCTTGGTCTTACCTGTAAAGAACATCAGGCCGGCCATGATAACCAGGCAGGCGACGATGGTGACGAGCGAGACGGCGCTTACGTTGAACTTGGCCAAGAACTCCGGCACCTGGAAGGTGACGAGCGAAGTGAAGTTCTTGGGCGTGGCGCCCCACAGAAGCTGCGCGGCGTTCTGCAGGAAGTAAGACACGCCGATAGCCGTGATCAGAACGGCCAGCGGGCCCGCTTGGCGCAGCGGCTTATAGGCCAGACCCTCGATGAGAACGCCGAGAACCGTGCAGACCACACAAGAAAGAATTACAGATACCCAGCCCGGGAGGCCGAGATACGACGTGGCGCAGAACGAGACATAGGCACCGACCATGATGACGTCGCCGTGGGCGAAGTTCAGCATCTTGGCGATGCCGTAGACCATGGTGTAGCCCAACGCGATGATGGCGTAGACGCTGCCCATGGACAGGCCGTTGACCAGGTATTGGATAAAGACCGTCATGTTCCACATCCCCCTTTCGAATAGGTTTCCAGTTGATGTATGAAACAGGGACGTTACATCGTCCCTAGATACCAAGCAAGCAGGGAAGGCCAAAACCTCCCCTGCTTGGGATCAAAACCGCTCTATGTAAGGCGGCCAATTAGGCCTGTACGTACTTGCCGTCGGTGATGACGTACGCCGTGGGCTCCT
>CATZTY010000109.1 GCA_958424475.1 uncultured Collinsella sp. | reverse complement strand
CGGCACATCGTGTTGGCGACAATGCCTCGAGCGCCTCGCGTGCCGCCCACTCGGCAAACGGTAGCAATTCGTCCGCAAACGGTAGGGCACCGGCACCCTGCAGACGGCTCAATATGTTCAGATGGCTCTTCAAGACACAACCCTCCCTACGTTCGGTCGCAGGGAGGGTTGTTGATTCGGCGCTATGATACCCCGATGCGCTCGGGGCAAGGCGGGCTAAATCCGCTCGCGGGCGTTATTCGCCGGCGGGCGGTTGTGGTGCGGACGAAGACGGGGTCGAGCCCTCGCCGCCATCCTGGCGCGGCTTGCGGGAACGGCGACGGCGACGGCGCTTTTGACCCTGGTCGGCCGAGCCCTCGCCACCGCGATCCTCGCGCGGCTCGCGCTCGTCGCGAGCGGCGCCACGCGAAGCCTTGGCAGCCGCTCCCCCGCCATCTCCGGGACGACGGCGCGTGACCTTGACCTCGCCATCCGAGACCTGATCGGCCACGGAGGGCACTGAGGGCTTCTGTTGCGCGCCCGAGGAATGGCGACGGCGCGGACGCGGCGCGCGCTCCTCCTCGCCACGTGACTTGCCGCCCTTGTCGGCAGGCGCATCGGAGGCCGAGGGGCCCTTGGAAGCGGCACCAGCCTCGCGAGCAGCTGCGGCGCGGAAGGCGTCCTCGCGCTCCTCGCTCGACAGATGACGGCGGCGGCGACGTGTGGGGTTCATGCCACCGCCGCGGTTTTGCTGCTGGGGCTGCTGAGCCTCGCGCTCGCGGGAAGCGTTCTTACCCGCGGCCTCGCCATTGTCGACGGACGCCGCGCGCTTGCGGCGGCGACGGCCATCGGCTGCTCCCTCGGTCTCGGGCGCCTCGGCCTTGCCGCGGCCCTTTCCGCGGCCACGGCCCTCGCCCTGGCCCTGGCCGGCGCGAGCATCGGATTCGGCATCGCGACGACGGCGCTTGGGCATCGACGTGCCGGCAAGACGGTCGGCGCTCGACAGGCCATCGCCCACGTCGACGCCGTTCTCGCGGTCGAGCTCCATAAGCGCCAGGCGCATCTCGGGCGACTCGATACGCTCGAGCACATCGCGCGTCACGCAGTCGGGGCGGCAGTTGCAGCCCTGCTCGGCGGCCTTCTTTTTGCAGCCCTCGGAGCAGGTCATGTCGGCCAGGTTGACCTTAAAGACTTTGCCGTTCTCCAGGCGCAACACCAGCTGCTCACGCGGCGTGTCATATTCCTGGATGCGCGCCTTGCCAAGCGGCGTATCGATAAGCGTCTTCTTTTTGGGCGCGCGGCTCTTAAAGTCCTTGTACGCCTCGAACTCGTAGCGCAGGCAGCACATCAGGCGGCCGCAGACGCCGCTAATTTTGGACGAGTTGAGCGGCAGGTCCTGCTCTTTTGCCATGCGAATCGAAACCGGCTCAAACTGTCCGCCAAAGCGCGTGCAGCAGAGCTCCTGGCCGCACTGGGCATAGCCGCCCACCAGACGGGTCTCGTCACGCACGCCGATCTGGCGCATGTCGACGCGAATGTGCAGCGTCGAGGACAGGTCCTTGACGAGCTGACGGAAATCGACGCGCTCCTCGGCAGCAAAGTAGAACACGGCCTTCTCGCCGCCAAACAGGTACTCGACGCCGACCGGCTTCATCTCGAGGTCGAGCTCCTTGACCAGGCGGCGGAAGTCGACCATGGCCTCGTCACCCTGGATAGCCAGGTCGTCGGCAAGCTGCAGGTCGATGTCGCTCGCTACGCGCAACACGGGCTTGAGCGGCTGGCCAATCTCGTCTTGCGGCACCTCGAAGGGATCGGCCGTGACCAGGCCGATCTCGGTTCCGCGCTCGGTAGAACAAATGGCATAATCGGCCTCGAGGATATCCAGATCCTGTGGGTCGAACCACAGGTCGCGCGAGGCGTAGGTAAACTTAACGGGTACGACTAACGGCATTTCAGTGCCTTCCTGATATCGAACAGCATGACCTCGATGGCCAGCTGGGGAGTAACGTTTCTGGCGATGTTGCGCTCGGCGGTGGCAACCGCCTCGAGCGCCTGGGTAGCACCCGCAACATTTGTCGCCGCGGCAAGCCGCCCGATCGTGTCGCGCACGTCCTCGTTCACAACGTCTGTCGCCTCATCCTGAAGCGTCAGCAGCACGTCGCGCATGAGCGTCCGCGCGCTCGCCAGCGCTTCCATGATACCCGAACGCTCGCGCGCGTTGAGTTCGCGCTTGTTGCGGTCCTCAAGCTGCTTCAATGCTCCACGCGACAGGTAGTCGGCATTTTGCTCGAGCACCTTTTCCTGCGTGGACTTGACTTCGGCAAGCGGCGCCTTGACGGCGACGATGAGCGACTTGGCGCGACTGAGCACATCGGCCTCGTCGGCGGCGATGAGCGAGTCGATGGCACGGACCATCTGGCGACGGGCGTCCTGGCGCTCGGCGCTCTTGAGGAACTCGATACCACGCGTAGGGCTTCCCGCCACGGCGACGGCCATGCGACAACGCGCGATATCCTGGCCCGTCGCGCGGCTCACGGCCTGCGCGGCCACAGTGGGCGACACCAGCCGAAACGGCACGCACTGGCAGCGGCTCACAATGGTGGGCAGCATCACGTCGGCCGAGGTACCCAACAGGATGAACATGACGCCCTCGGGCGGCTCCTCGAGCGTTTTGAGCAGCGCGTTGGCGGTGTTGGCGCGCAGCTGCTCGGTACGGTCGATGATGTAGACCTTTGCCTTGGCGCGGATGGGCGCCAGGGGCACGTCGTCGAGCAGCTCGCGGGTCTGCGCGATGAGGTAGCCCGTAGCGCTTTCGGGGGTGTAATAGTGCACGTCGGGGTGCGTATGGCGGGCGACGCGCACGCAGCTGTCACACGAACCACAGCCGTCCTGCTCGCACAGGAATGCCTGGGCAAGCGCCCATGCGGCGTCGAGCTTACCGGCGCCGGGCGCGCCCAAAAACAGGTAGGCGTGCGATGCGCGGCCGCTTGCGATGGCGTTGGTCAAAAAGTCGCGCACGCGTTCCTGGGTGTCGAGCTTGGCCAGCAGGCTTGCCTGAGCGGGGGCCATGTTACTCGGCCTCCTGGGCAAGAGCGGCGGCGACGACATCCTGGGGGATGTCGAGACCGTGCGCGCGAACCAGCTCGACCGTCTGTGCGAAGACGTCTGCAATCGACGCGGTGGCGTCGATGAGCTTTACGCGGTCTGGCTCCTCGGCAGCAATGGCACAAAATCCCTGATAAACGCGCTCCTGGAACGCCATGCCCTTTGCCTCCATGCGATCGGCCGCACCGCGGGCCGCCATGCGCAGCGCCGCCTGCTCGGGCGTGATGTGATAGACGAGCGTGAGCGCCGGATGCGTACCGGCGACGGCCAGGCTGTTGGCATCACGTACCATCTGGCGATCGAGGCCATCGGCAAACGCCTGATAGCAGGTCGTGGAATCGTAGAAACGGTCGCACAGGACCACCTTGCCGGCCGCGAGGGCGGGAGCTATGACCTCGTGCACCAGCTGGGCACGCGCGGCCTCGTAGAGCAGCAACTCGCAGGTGTCGCCCATCGCCGTATTGGCGGGGTCGAGCAGCAGGGCGCGGATCTTTTCGCTGATGGCGGTGCCGCCCGGCTCGCGCAGAGTTACGACCTGGTAGCCAGCGAGGTCGAGCGCGCGGGCCAGCAGGCGCGCCTGCGTGGACTTGCCGGCGCCGTCGACGCCCTCGAGCGTGATAAAGCTATGTTGAGCGGGCTCAAAAGCCATGGGCGCAGCCCCTTCCTACAAGGCGCGTAAATGCAGATATATCAACCAAGCCATGATACCCCAGTGCTCGGCGCGTCCCAAATCCCACCTAGCCATTGGGGACTCTCTTGAATGACCAGGCGACAGTTAGGGACGTTCCTAAAGTGCCGGCCGAAAAGGAACGTCCCTAACTGCCGACTTTTTTGAGCGCTGGGTATAATCGTCGTATTGCATTGAAATGTGGCGAAAGGAGTGGCAATGTCTCGGTATTGCGCCTCGTGCGGCAAGCTTCTTGCAGATGATGCCAAGTTCTGCACCTCGTGCGGTGCACCCGTTGAGCAGACAACCGCAAGCAATGGCCAACCCGCGTATGAGCAGACCGGCTCCCTCGATACGCCGCAAGCTAAGCCGGACGGCCCCCTCGCCTATCGCCCCGACCCCGCTACCGGTCCCGCGGCGGTCGAAACGACGCAGCGCATACCCGTCGCGGGTACCTCAACCCAACAGCAACCGGCGTCTGTATACGCGCCCATTTCGCCACAGGCACCCGCTCCCAAAAAGAGCGGCACCGGGCCGCTTATCGCCGTTATCGTTGTGCTGGTGGCGATTATCATCGCCCTGGTCATCTTCTTTGCAATCAGACCGTTCGACAACGCCGCCACGCAGACGACTGCCGAGGTAGCTAAGCTGCACCATGACGTCGACGACGATGACCTAAAGCCTCTCGGCGATCCCAACAGCCTGTACGACGATGATGACGATGACGACGAGGATGGCGGCGAAGCAACGCTCTCCGAGCAGAACCTCTACCGCCGACTGAGCGAATACTACGACTTGCTCGAAGACCTCGACAACTACGTCCGTGGCTGCGCGCAGAACTTCAACGGCAGCTATCTGGAAGAGGATCGAACCACCCGTCAAAATCTCGCCGACGTCGCCGAGCGCACGGAGGACACCATCGAGCAGTATTACGACATCGTCGAGGACCTAGACGTCCCGACGAGCTCCAAGA
>CATZTY010000108.1 GCA_958424475.1 uncultured Collinsella sp. | reverse complement strand
TTGCGCCTGGCCTTCGGCGGCGCGTGCCTGCGTTGACTTTGGGCAGCCCGGGTTTTCGTTGGCTGACGCCCCCACTCATAATGCTTGGGTCGGTGGGCTGATGTGTTGTATCCCTGAGGACTACAAAGTCGAAATGAAGGTGGACAGGCGATTTAGGCCTTCGTCCAGGTTTTCGTCGGAGACGCAGTAGCTTAGGCGGATGTGGCCTTCGGTGCCGAAGCAGTCGCCCGGGACTAGGGCTACGCTTGCTTCTTTGATGGCTTTGATGCAGAAGTCTTCGCTTGTTAGGCCGAATTGTTTGATGCTGGGGAAGGCGTAGAAGGCGCCTGCCGGTTCCACTACGTCGAGGTCCATGGCGTTTAAGGCTGCGAGTACACGTTTGCGACGAGCTCGGTAGACTTTGAGCATGGGGGTTGGGTCGACGGTGAGGGCTCGGACTGCGGCGTCCATTTCGAAGGAGACGGCACTCGATACTAAGTATTGGTGAGCCTTGGCGATCTCGGCGATGACAGGGGCTGCTGCTGCGAGCCAGCCCAAACGCCAGCCGGTCATGGCCCATGGCTTGGAGAAGCTCTCGATGACTACCGTCTGCTCACGCAGCTCCGGGTGGCGCTGGGCAAAGCGCTCGTAGCCGTCCACGTAGACCAGGCGGTTGTATACGTCGTCGCAGATCACGTAGATGCCCGCCTGCTCTGCCACGTGTGCCACGGCGTCGAGTGATGCCGCGTTGAGGATGCAGCCCGTAGGATTGTTGGGCGTGCAGATGACGATGGCCTTGGTCGCCGGCGTCACGCAAGCACGAAGCGCATCCTCGTCAATCTGAAATTGCGCAGGCTCCGTATCCAAAAAGACCGCCTTGGCGTGGTTGGCCACGACGATGCTCTCGTACAGGCCAAAGGCCGGCGTGGGAATAATGACCTCATCGCCGGGGTTGAGCATGGCCATGAATGCTGCCGACAGGGCCTCGGTCGCACCGTCGGTCAGAATGACCTCGTCCGCCGAAAACGTAAGGCCCGCATCCCCCATGTAGGCAGATAACGCCTCACGCAGGGCGGGGCGACCGTTGTTGGGCGGATAGTGCGTGTCACCGCGGTCCAGTGCGGCGGTCACCTCGGCGCTAATCACATCGGGCGTGGGAAAATCGGGCTCGCCGAGCGCAAGCGCAATGCATCCCGGATGCTGAGCAGCGAGCGCGTTGATTCGGCGGATGCCGGAGGGCTTGAGCGTGGCAAGCGAAGTATTCATGGGCAGGCGCATGGCGTTCCTTTCGTAAGGGTTGCACTAGGATAGCGCGGCTAGGCGCCGCCAGACGGTGTAACCTAAACGGAAACCAACCGGAAAGGAGGCGGCATGGAGACGACCGCACGCGGCGATGTACCAAAAACGCTGCAAACCATTGCGTATATCAGCATTCCCAATAGCTCCGATCTTGAGTTTTTGCTCTGGGACCTGCAAGATGCCATCGCGGCCTATGCCCGGCTTTCCGACACCGTACTTCCCCACCCGGTTGACTTGAAGGCGGATGATGCCGGTGCAGTCGATGGCATCGTGCTAGCCATTGAAGATGTGGCTGACGATGAGACGTTGACAGCCATCGAGCAGGCGCTTGAGCGCTTTGGCAGTACGGGAACGCGTGTCTATGCCGTGATTCGAGCCGCACAACAGGGCACTGAGCAGGCGCGTGAGACCGCCGTTCGCCTGCACAAGGTATGCGAGCGCCATGACCAATTGTGGTGTGGCGGCGTTGCCATCTGCGCCGGCAGCGGCATTGCGGCGCTTCGTCGCTCCCCGCGCATGGGACTCTTGCGGCGACCGTTTTCGGAGGCCATGGACAAGCTCGTGGGCGCCGTTCGCATGGGCTGCTCCGTCGAGCATGCACAGCGACTTGGCGGCGGCAATGCCGCCAACGTCGACGCCGACGGCATGGTTTGCGCCGAGCCAGCCGTGCCCGCGCCGGTCTGGCGAGGCGTTCTGAAACACCTCGGCGCCACACTCAATCAATAATCTAAATTAATGAGCTGCCCAGTCAATGGCTTCACTCCAACGCTCGACAAGCCGCTCCAAACGCCACGCCGCGTTGGCAGGACTCGTCGACGGCAGCACGATGGCGGGTAGCTCCGTCCGCTCTTGTAGATAGCGTTTGTAGAGTCGCCCTGCCGTGCCGCCGTTACAGACAACGACCTCAATCGGCGCGGCATCGGTAATGCGCTCGATATGTGCCGGAACAACGTTGCGAATGCTCGCGTCGCTCGAGCCCTTAATGTCACAACTCTCGATCACATCCCACAGGGCTACGCCGCCGTTCAGCAGCATGGCCCGCTTGGCGGCAATGGAGGCATCGAGCGTCGCGGGCTCACCGTTTGCCAAAGGATCGCCCTCGTTGGGCGGCACGGATACACCGAGGCACGCGGCCATCACGCGCCAAAAGCGGTTCTGCGGATTGCCATAGTAGAAGGCATTGGCACGCGAGAGTACCGAGGGAAACGACCCCAGCACCAAAACGCGCGAGCGCTGGTCGAACACAGGCTCAAACCCATGCTCAATATGTTGATAGTCCTCGTCAGACACGGCCATGGGCTAGGCTCTCAACAGATAGCGCACCTCGTAGGGTGCAAGCTCAAGGGTACCCGTCAGCTCGACCGTGGGCGCATCGTCGGCAAGCAGGTCGACAAAGGACCCGTTGAGCTCGCCGGCGCCAAAGGTGTAAGGCTCACCCACGGCATTCACCGCCACGAGTACCGTCGCGCCTTCACAGGCGCGCTCGAACAGCAGCTGCTTATTCTGAATCACCACGTTGCGATAGGCACCGTAGTTGAGAGCACGGGCCGCCGCGTCGTCAGTCGAGCGAAGGTGCGCGAGCTGCATGATGAACGCCGTCAGCTCGTTGGGCGCAGGCTTATCGAGCGCAGGGCGCAGCGCCCAGTCGCCATCGGAGCCGCCCTTTTCGCCGGCAATCCCCCACTCGCTGCCATAGTAGACACACGGAATGCCCGGCATACCAAAGAGCATGCCGTAGGCGGGGCGCAGGCAGGACTTGTCCGTCAGGATACTCGCCAGGCGCGGCACGTCGTGGTTGTCGACAAACGACAACAGGTGCTTGCCGCGGTAGATGCACCACGGATCGCCGCCAAACTGGCGGTGCAGCGAGTGGGCGATCTCGAACATGTTGACCGAATTAAAGCTGGAGTACAGGCCCTTGTAGCACTCGTAGTTGGTGCAGGAGTCGAGCATCTCATCGTTAACGATCTGGTTGTAATCGCCGTGGAGCGTCTCGCCGATCAGCACAAAATCGGGCTTGAGCTCGCGGGTAAAGGTATGCAGACGACGCATGAAGTCGCGGTCGAGCATATAGGCAACGTCCAGGCGCAGGCCATCGACGCCAAAGACATCGGCCCAACGGCGCACAGACTCGAGCAGGTAATCGACCACGGCGGGGTTTTGCAGGTTGAGCTTCACGAGCTCAAAATGACCTTCCCAGCCCTCGTACCAAAAGCCGTCACCATAGCAGGAGTCGCCGTCAAAGCTAATGTGGAACCAGTCCTTGTAGGGCGAGTCCCACTTGCGCTCCTGCACATCGCGGAAGGCCCAAAAGCCACGGCCCACATGGTTGAAGACCGCATCGAGCACCACGCGAATGCCATGGGCGTGCAGCGTCTCGCATACGGCGGCAAAATCGGCATCCCCACCCAGGCGGCGGTCGATGTGGCGCAGGCTGCGCGTATCGTAGCCGTGGCTATCAGACTCGAGCGGCGGGTTGATGAGCACAGCGCCAACGCCGAGTTCCTGCAGGTAGTCGGCCCATTGGGCGATCTTCATGATGGGCGCATCGGGGTTGGGTTCAGTGCCGGCAACTTGGGAGAGTTCATCCTCGGCAACGGGCGCGGCGTTTTCGCGCGGAGCTCCACAAAAGCCCAGCGGATAGATCTGATAGAACGTCGTCTCGTATGCCCACATAGCAACCTCCCGGTAAGCTCAACACAACGACATCCATTGTATGCCCAGCTTGTATCCTCTCCCCCAAAATAAGTTGCGGTGGAATAGTTCCTGCCTGGGCCTTCAGAGGCCTTAAACAGGAACTATTCCACCGCAACTGATGAGGGGACGTGATTAGGCGACGGGCTTGGCGCGACGGATGGCTGGGAACATCACCGTGATGGCGAGAATGACGCCCACGACGGCAATCGCCCCGCCCGCGAAGCCGATCCAAGCGATACCGGGACCCGAAACCACGGCGCCGCCGATTGCGGTGCCCGTGCCGATACCCAGATTGAACAGACCCGAGAAGATCGACATGGCGACAGCCGACGAATCCGCGGGCGTGTACTTGATGAGCTCGGCCTGAAACGCCACGTTAAAGGCCGTGGCGCAGCAACCCCACAGTGCGCAGACAGCAAGCACCAACACGAGCGCCGAGGCTGCGGGGGCCATAAGCAGCAGAGCCACCGGCACGCCGGAGAGCGTAATGGCCAAGAACGGGAAGCGATGCCCGTCGAACAGGCGGCCAAACAGCCAGCTTCCGAGCAGACCAGAGCAGCCAAACGCCGTCAGCGTCATGGTGATGGCGCCCGCATCGACGTGCGCGACCTGCGCCAGGAAGGGCTCGATATAGCTGTAGCTTGCGTAATAGCCGGTCGCCATGAACACCGTGACCACATAGAGCGCGATGAGGAACGGGTTCTTGAGCAGCTCGGGCAGCTGCTTGAGCGTAAAACGCTCGCCCGCTGGCATGGTGGGGAACACCGTGGCCTGGTAGAC
>CATZTY010000107.1 GCA_958424475.1 uncultured Collinsella sp. | reverse complement strand
AAGCGTCTGGGTGCCACGGCCGACGAGGCCGTGCTGATCGGCGATCAGCTTTACACGGACGTGTGGAGCGGTAACTTTGCCGGCGTTGACACTATTCTGGTCAAGCCGCAGGCGACCCAGGACCTGTGGTACACGCAGATCTTCCGTATCTTTGAGCGCCGGGCCCTACGCGACCTTCCCTGCGAGGAATAGGTTTCGCCATGTCTCAGCACATCAAACACGGCTGCGACCATATCTTCTTTATCGGCTTTTTGGGCGCGGGCAAGTCGACGCTCGCGCGCAACGTGGGCACTATGTTCAAGCGTCGATTCATCGATACCGATCGTTTGGTTGTGCGTCGATGCGGCAAGTCGGTGACCGAGATATTTGCGACCGAGGGCGAGGATCGTTTTCGCGAGCTCGAGACCTCGGCACTCCGTTCGCTTCAAAGCGAGCGCAGCCTGCTGGTATCGTGCGGGGGTGGCATTGTCGAGACGCCGGTGAACATTGAACTGATGCACGAGATGGGTACATGCGTGTACCTCGAAGGCGACTTTGAGGACTCGTTGCGCCAGATTCGCCGCTCCGATACCCGACCCGATTTCCGCTCGCCCGAGCATGCTGCGCGCCTTTTTGAGCATCGACGTCCGCTGTATCGCCAGGCCGCCGATATTACCCTTGATATTCGCAACAAGTCCTTCGAGGACGTTTCCTACCTTTGTGCCGAGAAGCTTTTGGAGCGTGGACTGCTATGATTCGCCGTCAACTTATCAATTTCCAAAATCGCAGTGTCGATGTCCGCGTCGGATTGGGCGCGTTCGAGGAGCTGCCGCGCATGTTTGCCTCGGCTGTGGGCAAGCCTAAGCGCGCAATGGTGGTTTGGAACGACGCCGCATCCGAGCGTTTTGGCGAGGTCGTCGAGCATGCGCTGATCGACGCCGGCTTTGCCGTGTCGCTGCTCGTCCTCGAGGTTTCGCCTGCCGGCGCTACGCTGGCTGATGCCGATACCGTCTTTGGCGCCCTGTCTGCCAACGCCATTACCTGCGACGATCTGGTTGTCGCCGTTGGCGATGCCGCAACCTGCTCGGTTGTTAGTTGGTGCGCCAACCAGTGGTGCGGTCGCACCGAGTGTGCGCTGCTGCCGACGACCTTCGATGCCATGCTCACGGTCGCGACGACCATGAAGCCGCTCGTCGCCTCGTCGGCCAATGCGCTTCCCGCTATCGCGTTCCGTCCCGAGCCCGGGTTGGTCGTGTGCAACCTCGACCTTATTCGCGAGGCCAGCCCCGAGGACCTTAAGCTTGGCTATGCGGTGCTCGTGGGCACCATGCTTTCGAGCAGCAAGTCCCGCTGGAATCAGTTTACTGAGACCGTCCCCGAGATTCTCGCGGGCGAGGAGGTCGCGCTCGTTAATGCCGTTCAATGGTCTCAGACTGCCCGCAAGGACGTACTGATGGCCACGAACCCGAGCGCTCGCCATGCGCTCGATTTTGGCAAGACGGGGGAGCGTACCCTGCGCGCTTGCTTGGGCGATGCCGCTTCGCAGGTCCCTGCCTACCAGCTGTTGTCCGAGGGCATGCGCTTTGAGGCGCGCCTAGCACATGATGCCTGCGACTTCGATATCGATTACGTCTTTGAGGTCGATGACTGCTTGGAGGACTTTGGTATCGAGGAGCTTGCCTTCGATCTGGAGCCTGCCGCATATATCGAGGAGTTCCGCAAGCAGCAGTTCGCCCGCTCGAACCGCAGCATGCTGCCGCTGCCCGCGGCGCTCGGCGCCATTCGTCTAACGAGCGTTGAGGACGAGGTTCTTGAGCGCCATGTTCGCGCCTATTTGGCTTCTCGCAAAGAACTTCTCTAAGATTTATTGACATCCATCGTCTTTCGTATCATGTTGAGGGACGGGTTTCCAATCGGTTGCGGATCGCATGCGATTCCGACGTTCGGTTGAGACCCGTCCCGTCTTTATAGACAATAAGAAAGGAATCTGCATGTCTGAGTTTGCTGCCGGTCCTGCCGGTCGTATCGAACGTGTCCGTGCCCTGATGGTCGAGCGCGGCTACGACGCCATCGTGGTGCGCGACGAGGCCAATCTTCGTTGGCTCACGGGCGTGAAGGGCGTCTTCGACTACACCTTCGAGTTCCCGCACGCTGCATTTATTACGGCCGACCAGTGCCTGTTCCACACCGACTCGCGCTACCTCAACAGCTTTGAGGAGAACACGCCCGCCGGCAGCCCCTGGGTCTACGACATGGACGAAGGCACCATCCCCGGTTGGGTCGCCGGCAAGATCGCGGCCAACAAGTGCCGCGTCTGCGCTGTCGAGGACGATATGCAGATTAATTTCTACCAGGGCATTCAGCGCGGCCTGGAGGACCGTTCCGTCGCCTGCATGCTGCCGTTGATGCACGACGACATCCGCAAGATGCGCGCCATCAAAGATGCCGAGGAGATTGAACTCATGCGCCATGCGCAGTCGATCACCGATGCCGCCTTCCAGCACATGCTCGGCTTTATTAAGCCCGGTATGACCGAGAAGCAGGTACGCAACGAGCTTGAGAACTTTATGTTCGCCAACGGTGCCGACAGCCTGGCCTTCGGTTCCATCGTCGCGAGCGGCCCCAACACCGCCAACCCGCATGCCGTCCCGAGCGACCGCGTGATCGAGAAGGGTGACTTTGTCCTGATGGACTACGGCGCGGGATACTGCGACTACCGCTCTGACATGACTCGTACCGTCGTGATGGGTGAGCCCACCCAGGAGCAGCTCGACCTGTACGCGCTCGTGCGCCGTACGCACGAGGAGTGCGTCGCCGCCATCCATCCGGGCGTCGAGGGCAACGACATCTTCAAGCTCTCCAAGAAGATCATCGGCGATGCCGGCTATGGCGATTACTATAACCATGGCTTGGGCCACGGCGTCGGTATCGATATTCACGAGCTGCCCAACTTCAACCGCAGCAAGAATACCATCGAGATCGGCTCGGTTGTCACCATGGAGCCCGGCGTGTACCTGCCCGGTGTGGGCGGCGTGCGCCTTGAGGACTACGGCGTCGTCACCGAGAACGGCTTCGAGCCCTTCACCAAGACCCCGCACGACCTGCACGTCATCGATTGCTAGCCCATTTCGATAGATTTTTGGGCGGGGCGTCCGGAGCAATTCGGGCGCCCCGCGTTCTCTTTTTATGCGCTCGCCGCAGGCGCGGTCTGCAAGTGTATAATTTCTATCGTATGTAATTTGGACGCTTGTGCGTTCTGCCCATAACAAGAAAGGTCGCTATGCCTACCATATCTACCGCCGACTTCAAGAACGGCCTCGGTCTCCGCATTAAGGACAAGGTCTACACCATCGTCGAGTTCCAGCATGTCAAGCCGGGCAAGGGCGGCGCGTTCGTGCGCTACAAGACCCGCGACATCAAGAGCGGCCGCGTCGTCGAGAACACCTGCAACGCCGGCACCAAGTTCGAGAGCGTCATGCTCACCACCCGAGAGTTCCAGTACCTCTACAACGATGGCACCGACTACATCTTCATGGACAACGAGTCCTATGAGCAGGTTCCCGTTCCCGAGGACATGGTGGGCGAGAACTCCAAGTGGCTGCGCGAGAACGACATCTGCCAGCTGCTCTTCGCCGACGATGAGCTCATGGGCGTGACCCCGCCGATGTTCATCGAGACCACCATCGTCCAGACCGACCCGGGCTTCAAGGGCGACACCGTCCAGGGTTCCACCAAGCCGGCCACGATCGACACCGGCGCTGTCATCCAGGTCCCCATGTACCTCAACGAGGGCGAGGTCATCAAGGTTGACACCCGCGACGGCAAGTTCGTCTCCCGCGTCTAGCAACCAAATCTTCTAGGAGGACTCATGCCCCAGGAAATCAAGATTGACGGCATCGGCATTTCGCCCGATGTTCTGACCGCCATCGTCTCGCGCGCCGTGTCGGATGTCGAGGGCATCGCCTCCGTTGGCGTCAAGGACCTTGCCACCAACCTTGTCTCCATGATGCTCTCGTCCAAGGCCCCGGCTTCCGAGCCGGCGGTCGAGGCCGAGGTTGTCGGCGACAAGCTCGCACTTACCGTGCGCGTCGTGGTGTTCTTTGGCTATCCGTTCAAGAAACTCGCCGAGGCCGTTCGCGCCGCTGTGGTCGCCGCCATCGATGCCCAGGTGGGCGTCGAGGTCGAGCGCGTTGACGTTTGCATCGACGGCCTCGTTTTCCCCAAGGAGTAACCTTTGAGCCTTAAGGTTTATCGCGGGCGTACGCTTGCCCGCAGTCAGGCGCTGCAGCTGCTGTTCCAGGCCGAGGCCACGGACAGCCCGCTCGAGCGCGTCCTCGAGGGTGATTTCCTGATCTCGAAGGGTCCCCTCGATCCCTATGCGCTGGAGCTGTGCCGCGGTGCCTATGAGCATATCGACCGCATCGACTGCGCTCTGCGCTCCGTTGCCAAGAACTGGGATCTTATGCGCATGCCCGGCGCCGACCGCAATCTGCTGCGTATCGCCGTTTACGAGATGCGTTTCCTCACCGACGAGGAGGTCTCGGACGCCATCGTGATCAACGAGGCTGTCGAGCTTGCCAAGGCCTATGGCACCGATCAGTCCGCGTCGTTCGTCAACGGCGTGCTGGGCAAGATCGCTCGCAGCGAGGAGCTGCCGGGCGAGGACCTGTACCAGGAGCTGCTGGCCGAAGATCGCGCTCGCGAGGAGGCACAGGCTGCCGAGGCGGCCGCCAAGGTTGCGGTTGCTCAGGCTGAGGCCGGCGTGCTGGCCGAGGATGCGGACGCCGCCGAGGCTGACATCGGCTCCGTCGAGGAGTAGTCATGCCAGAGGGTTCTGTCCGTAACTTTGATGA
>CATZTY010000106.1 GCA_958424475.1 uncultured Collinsella sp. | reverse complement strand
CCGAGCAGATCGAGATGGAGGAGAGCTTTCCTTACGACGAGACGCGCGACCAGCTGGAGGCCATCGCCGACATTAAGGCCGATATGGAGGCGCCCAAGCCCATGGACCGCCTGCTGTGCGGCGACGTGGGTTTTGGCAAGACCGAGGTCGCCCTGCGTGCGGCGTTTAAGTGCGTGGACTCCGGCCGCCAGGTCATGGTGCTCTGCCCCACGACCATTCTTGCCCAGCAGCACTACGAGACGTTCTTTGAGCGCTTTGCCCCGTTTGGCCTTGAGGTCGAGGTACTCAGCCGTTTCCGCACGCCGGCGCAGCAAAAGCGCGCGCTCAAGGCGTTTGCCGAGGGCACGATCGACGTGCTCATCGGCACGCACCGTCTGCTTTCGGCCGATGTGAACCCCAAGAACCTGGGCCTGGTGATCATCGACGAGGAGCAACGCTTTGGCGTGCAGCACAAGGAGCAGCTCAAGAACCTGCGCGAGCAGATTGACGTGCTCACGCTTTCGGCAACGCCTATTCCGCGAACCATGCAGATGGCCACGAGCGGCGTGCGCGACATGAGCCTGATCACCACGCCGCCGACCGGGCGTCGTCCCGTGATCGTGCACGTGGGGGAGTACGACCCCGACGTGGTGAGTGCGGCGATTCGCCTGGAGGTGGGCCGCGGCGGTCAGGTGTACTACGTGTCCAACCGCGTCAAGACCATCGACGATGCCGTGGCGCGCGTGCACGAGGCCGCGCCCGAGGCGCGTGTGGGCGTGGCACACGGCAAGATGAGCCCGCGCGAGGTCGAGGACGTGATGATCGAGTTCGCGACCAAGAAGATCGACGTGCTCATCGCCACGACCATCGTGGAGAGTGGCATCGACAACGCGACTGCCAACACGCTCATCATCGAGGATTCGCAGCGCCTGGGCCTGGCGCAGCTCTACCAGCTCAAGGGCCGTGTGGGCCGCTCTGCCACACAGGCCTACGCGTACTTTATGTTCCCGGGCGAGCTGCCGCTCACCGAGGAGGCCACGGCGCGCCTGACTGCACTTTCCGAGTTCCAGGACCTGGGCAGCGGCATGCGCATCGCCATGCGCGACCTGGAGATCCGCGGCGCCGGCTCGCTTATGGGTGCCGAGCAGCACGGTAACCTGTCGAGTGTGGGCTTTGACCTGTTTACGCAGATGCTGGGCCAGGCGGTGGCCGAGGCGCGCGGCGATGACGATGCCGGCGTGGAGGCGGCGAGCGTGGGCATTAACCTGCCGGCCGATTACTTCTTGTCCGAGGAGTACCTGCCGGCGGTGGATCAGCGCGTGCTCGTGTACCGTAAGCTCGCAGCGGCCGAGGACCTGGAGAGCATCGACGAGGTGCAGGAAGAGACCGAGGCCGCGCATGGCGAGCTGCCGTTGGCGGGACTCAATCTGTTCAATCGCGCGCGCATCCGCATTCGCGGCGAGCGCCTGGGGCTCGAGAGCGTCACGCTCAGTGGCGGCCGCATCACGTTTTTGGGCGTCGACGTGCCCAAGAAGGTGGCCTTTGAGCTTAAGACCCGCTATGGCGCGGTGAACTTCCCCAAGAGCCGCAAGCTGTCGGTGCCCTACAAGGCGGGCGCCGGTGCGGGCAGCGGCCTGGGTCGCGGCCTCGACGCCAACGACGGCACCGGCCCGGTGGCCGCGGCGCTCATGCTGCTGCAGCAGTTGGGTGCTAGTGATGATGACTAACGGGTCGACGCTGCAAACGCCCCATTTGGGCACTCTGGTTCCATCGAAAGGAAAGCATGTTCGGATACATCTATAAGAAAGATGTCGCCATGATCGCGGTTGTCCTGTGTCTTTGTCTGGGCGTGGGCAGTTTCTTCGACTATCAGATTTCGAGCGCGCTGTTCAACATCGGCAGCATGTACGGTCGCTTTGTCGAGGCGGCCGGCGAGCTGCCGTTCGAGCTGACGGCGAGCATCGCGGGCGTTATGCTCGTGCGCGCGGTGCGTCCCGACTCCAGGGGGAGCAAATGGCTCGCCGTGCTCGGCATCCTCGTCAACGTTGGCCTGGCCGGCTATGAGATCGTTTCGTCTCTGAAGGTTGGCGGCAAACTCATCGCTGTTCAGTTGGTGCTGACGTTTGCGCTGGTCATCGCCGCCAACCTCATCGTCTATCGCCTCACGCGCACGACCGAGCCCGACGAGCTCACGCGTTGGGCGTTGATGGTGCTTGCCGTGTGGGTCGCTCAAGCCATTATCCTCAACGTGATCGTCAAGCCGCTGTGGTCGCGCCCGCGCATGCGCGTGATCGAGGTGACGCAGGGGCTCGAGTTTCAGCCGTGGTGGGTGATCGACAATCCCGACAAGTGGACCTATATCGCCGCCGGCGTGATCAAGGACGGGTTCAAGTCGTTTGCGAGCGGACACACGGCGCATGCGGCGATCGGCCTTATGCTCGCCGGGCTTCCCGCGGCGGCTTTTAAGGAAAAACCGTCGCGTCGCCGCGTGATCTTTTGGGCGGCAGCTGTGGTCGCGGCGCTCGTCGCGTTTGGCCGCATCGTGATCGGCGCACACTTTTTGAGTGACGTGAGCTGCGGCTTTGCCCTGGTGCTGGCGCTTGAGTGTCTCGCCGCGCGCATTGCCTATCCCAACGGCGTACAATAGCTCCGTTTGAATCATCTGGCCGATACCCGGTAAGAGAGGATTGCCATGCTCGCGTTCAACAACGATTATTCCCACGGCGCACACCCGGCGGTGCTGCAGGCGCTCGTCGATACCAACATGGAGCCGCAGCCCGGCTACGGTACCGATGCGCATACCGAGCGCGCCAAGCAACTTATTCGCGAGGCCTGCCAGGCCCCCGATGCCGACGTGTTTTTCCTGGTGGGCGGCACGCAGGCCAACGCGACGGTGATCGACATGCTGCTCGCGCCGTACGAGGGCGTCGTTGCTGCCGAGACTGGCCACGTCGCCTGCCACGAGGCGGGCGCCATCGAGTTTGGCGGCCACAAGGTACTCACCATCCCCGGCTACGAGGGCAAGATGCACGCCGAGGACCTCGAGAACTATATCCAGGTGTTCTACGAAAACGAGAGCTACGAGCACACGGTGTTCCCGGGCGCCGTGTACGTGAGTCTATCGACCGAGTACGGCACGCTGTACTCCAAGGCCGAGCTCGCGGCGATTCACGCGGTGTGCCAGAAGCGCGAGATTCCGCTGTTTGTGGACGGTGCTCGCCTGGCCTATGCGCTGGCGGCCGATGGGTGCGACATTACCCTACCTGAGCTGGCACAGCTGTGCGACGTGTTCTACATCGGCGGCACCAAATGCGGCGCGCTCTGCGGCGAGGCCGTGGTGTTTTGCGGCATGCACGCTCCGGCACATCCTATTCCGCGCATTAAGCAGCACGGTGCGCTGTTGGCCAAGGGCCGCCTGACGGGCGTGCAGTTTGAGGCGCTCTTTACCGACGGCCTGTATTTTGAGATTGGCCGTCAGGCGATTGAGACCGCGCAGGCGCTTCGTCGCGTGCTGTACGAGCACGGCTACCAGTTCTTTTTGGAGACGCCCACAAACCAGCAGTTCGTGATTCTGCCCAACGAGGACATGGCCCGCATTCGTGAGCATGCCTCGATCGAGTACTGGGAAAAGTACGATGAGACCCACACGGTGGTGCGCTTTTGCACCAGCTGGGCCACGACGCAGGAGGACATCGACACGCTGGCGGCTGTCCTGTAAGTTGACATGATGACGGGGGCCGCCTTGCGCTGGGTTTGGCGCAGGGCGGCCTTTGTTTTTGAGGGGGAGGGGTTGTATGACCGAGATGTCCGAGCCGACGATTCGCCTGGCGACGCCCGATGATGCGCCGGCGTTGCTTGCTATCTATGAGCCGTATGTGCGCCAGACGGCGATTACCTGCGAATACGAGGTGCCGAGCGTTGAGGAGTTCGCCGGGCGCATCGAGCGTACGCTCAAGCGCTATCCGTATTTGGTGATGGAGCTGGACGGGCATCCGGTAGGCTATGCCTATGTGAGTCCGCTTAACAGCCGCGAGGCATACGACTGGTCGGTCGAGACGTCGATCTACCTGGCGCGCGATGTGCGCCATGGCGGGCTGGGCCGCAAGCTGCATGATGCGCTCAAGCAATGCCTGATCGCGATGGGCATCACCAACATGTGCGCCCTCATCGCCGTGCCGCACGACAAGGACGACGAGTATCTGACGCACAACAGTCAGGACTTCCATGCCCATATGGGATATCGCCTGGTGGGCGCCTTTGACCGCTGCGCCCAAAAGTTCGGCCGCTGGTACGACATGTGTTGGATGGAGTTGGTCCTAGCCGAGCGCACGCCCAACCAACCCAAGCCAACCTGGTTCCCCGACCTCCCCAAACCTACCATTTAGGGACAGGTTTATTTTGGCAGGTTAGCCGATGGGCTCGGTGTATTTGGCGCGGTCGGTGCGTTGGATGCGCTTGGAGACATGGAGCGGGCGGCCGTCGGTGTCGTAGACGTAGTCGGTGATCAGGATCAGCGCCTGCCCGCGCTCAACGTTGAGCAAAAACGCCTCGTTTTGCGAGGCATAGCACACCTCAAAGGTCTTGTGCCCCTGTGCCGGCGCGCGATGGAATTCTTGACGCAGCGTGGCGTAGAGCGAACCGTTGATATCGCGATCGATGAGTGCCTCAAAGCTTGGCGGCAGATAGGTGGTCTCCAGGCACAGCGGCGCATCGTCCAGATAACGCAGGCGGACAAGTTTGACGAGCTTGCTGCCCACGGCGACATCGAAGAACTTGGCCGCATTGCCCGCGGCCTTGGCAAAGCCCGAGTCCACCGTGCGCGTGGTGGGCTTCATACCCTGACCCTGGACCTGTGT
>CATZTY010000105.1 GCA_958424475.1 uncultured Collinsella sp. | reverse complement strand
ATGCTGTTCGAGAACAACGCCAAGATGGCGAGCAAGTACTTCGATCGCAAGCTCGGTGTGCTCGAGGCCGGCGCTGCCGCCGACGTCATCGTCATGGACTACAAGCCCTTTACGCCGCTGAGCGAGGAGAACATCGACGGCCACATGCTCTTTGGCATGATGGGCAAAAACTGCCGCACCACCATCATCAACGGCCGCGTCCTGTACAAGGATCGCGAGTTCGTTGGGATTGATGAGGACAAGATCAACGCGTGGACCATGGCTGAGTCCAAGAAGCTCTGGAGCACGCTCAACGATCGCGCCTACTAATTACAAGTAGATTCACGCGCGTCGGATGTTTCGCCGCATCCGACGCGCGTATAGGCGGCCTCCGCGGGGTCGCCGGCGCTGTGCTAGCGCTACACCGTATTTGCGCCCGCCGCGCGGTCTCGCCGGGCGTTACAGAGAGGAGCTCATTATGAGCGACATCATGAGGCCGATCCCGTTTTCGCAGCTGATGAACTGGATCATCGAGGAGCACAAGACTCAGGGCGCCATCTTTGGCGTGCGCAAGATGGTCACGACCAACCAGGAGGGCGCGCTTCCCATTTTTGACGAGCGCATCGAGACTCCGTTTGGTCCGGCCGCCGGTCCCAACACGCAGCTTGCCCAGAACATCGTGGCATCCTACGTGGCCGGTTCCCGCTTCTTTGAGCTCAAGACCGTTCAGGTTATGGACGGCGAGGAGCTCTCCAAGTGCGTCAACAAGCCCTGCATTGTGGCGCAGGACGAGTGCTACAACTGCGAGTGGTCGACCGAGCTCGAGGTTCCGCAGGCCTTTGCCGAGTACGTGAAGGCATGGTTTGCCTGCCACCTGATCGCTCGCGAGTACGGCCTGGGCAGCCCGGACGGTTTTGTTTTTAACATGTCCGTGGGCTATGACCTGGAGGGTATTAAGAGCCCCAAGGTCGATGCCTACATCGAGGGCATGAAGGACGCCAGCGGCTCCGAGGTTTGGAACGAGTGCCGCACGTGGGCGCTCGCCAACCTGGACAAGTTTGAGCATGTCGATGCCGCATTTGTCGAATCCATCCCGGCATGCGTCTCCAACTCCATCACCGAGTCTACCCTGCACGGCTGCCCGCCCGCCGAGATCGAGCGCATCGCGACCTATCTGATCACCGAGAAGGGCCTCAACACCTACATCAAGTGCAACCCCACGCTGCTGGGCTATGAGTTTGCCCGCCAGCGTCTGAACGAGCTGGGCTTTGACTACATCGTCTTCGATGACACGCACTTCCGCGAGGACCTGCAGTGGGCCGACGCCGTGCCCATGTTCGAGCGCCTGATTGCCCTGTGCGCCGAGCACGGCCTAGAGTTTGGCGTCAAGCTGACCAACACGTTCCCCGTCGACGTGACCAGGGACGAGCTGCCCTCCACCGAGATGTACATGTCGGGCCGTTCGCTGTTCTCGCTGACCATCGAGGCCGCCCGTCGCATTACCGAGCAGTTCGATGGCAAGCTGCGTATCAGCTACTCCGGCGGTGCTACGGTCTACAACATCCGCGCCCTGTACGATGCCGGCATTTGGCCCGTCACCCTGGCGACCGACGTGCTCAAGCCTGGTGGTTACGAGCGCTTTAGCCAGATGGCCGGCGAGTTTACCGACCTGGATGGCAAGCCGTTCGCGGGCGTCTCTCTCGAGGCTGTGACTGCGATCCAGACCGATTCGCTCACCAACCCGCTCTACAAGAAGCCGCTGCGCCCGCTGCCCGACCGCAAGGTCGCCGGCAAGAGCCCGCTTAACGACTGCTTTACCACGCCGTGCCGCACGAGTTGCCCCATCCAGCAGGATATTCCCGCTTACCTGGCGGCTGTTGACGAGGGCCGCTACGAGGACGCGCTCAACATCATCATTGAGCGCAACGCCCTGCCGTTTATCACCGGCACCATCTGCCCGCATCCCTGCGGTCGTGCCTGCGAGCGCGCGTTCTACGAGCCCGAGGGCGCCCAGATCCGCGCCAGCAAGCTCAAGGCCGCCCGCGAGGCCATGACTGCCGTGCTGCCCAAGCTTCGTGCCCAGGCCATCGCAAACGACGGCGAGCGCAACGTTGCCGTTATCGGCGGCGGCCCGGCCGGCCTGGCGACGGCGTTCTTCCTGACGCGTGCCGGCGTGCCCGTCACCATCTTCGAGGCCCGCGATTCGCTCGGCGGCGTGGTCCGTCACGTGATCCCCGAGTTCCGTATCGCGAGCGACGATATCTCCCACGATGCCGAGCTCTGCTTGGCCTTTGGCGCCAAGGTGCAGCTCAACGCTCGCGTTGATTCCATTGACGAGCTCAAGGACCAGGGCTTTACCGACGTGGTCGTGGCCACCGGTGCCTGGATGCCCGGCTCTGCGGGCCTGGGCGAGGGCGCCGAGCTCGACGTGCTGGAGTTCCTCGAGGCCGCCAAGAAGGGCGAGAAGCTCGAGCTGGGCGAGGACGTCGTGGTCATTGGCGCCGGCAACACCGCCATGGACGCGGCCCGCGTGGCCAAGCGCCTGGCCGGCGTGAAGAACGTGCGCCTGGTCTACCGCCGCACCAAGAAGCAGATGCCCGCCGATGAGGAAGAGCTCGATCTTGCTCTTGCCGACGGCGTTGAGTTCTGCGAGCTGCTGGCACCTAAGGCACTCAACGGCGCCGTGCTGACCTGCGATGTTATGGAGCTTGGCGAGCCGGATGCAAGCGGCCGCCGCAGCCCCGTCGCCACGGGCGAGACTGTTGAGCTTCCCGCCACCACGGTGATCTGCGCCGTGGGCGAGGGCATCGACGCCAGCCTGTACGATGCCGCGGGCGTCGAGCACGACCGTCGCGGCCGCCTTGCCGCTACCTCCACCGGCGTCGAGGGCGTCTGGGCTGCGGGCGACTGCCGCCGCGGTCCTGCCACCGTGGTCGAGGCTATCGCCGATGCCGCCGAGGTCGCCCGTGCCATCGCCGACGTGGACTTTAACAAGTACGCCGACTGCAACGAGCAGGCCGGCCGCGAGGACACTTGCTACGAGCGCAAGGGGTCGCTGTGCCGCGACAAGCGCAACTGCACCAAGACCCGCTGCCTGGGCTGCGGCTCGGTGTGCGAGGTCTGCTGCGACGTGTGCCCCAACCGCGCCAACGTGGCAATTAAGGTGCCGGGCCTGGCCAAGCATCAGGTCGTCCATGTCGACGGCATGTGCAATGAGTGCGGCAACTGCGCCGTGTTCTGCCCTTACCAGGAGGGTCGTCCCTACAAGGACAAGCTCACCCTGTTCTGGAGCGAGGAGGACATGGAGAACTCCGAGAACGAGGGCTTCCTGGCCGTGGACGAGGACCACTTTAAGGTTCGCGTCGCCGGCACGGTCCGCACCGTCTCGGTCGATGCCGTCAACACCGGTCTTCCCGAGGCCGTCCGCCTGACCATCAGGGCTGTGCGCGACAACTATTCGTACCTTCTTAAGAAATAGGCGAGTCTCTTATGGCCAAATCCATTCAACATAACGTGGCCTACGTTGCCTGCGGAAGCGGCTGTGCTTCCGCAGGCGGCGACGCCCGCTGCAGCGAAGGCTGCATTGGCTGTGGTGCCTGTGTCACGGCCTGCCCCCACGGTGCCATCGCACTGGTCGACGGCGTCGCCCGCGTGGACCGCTCCAAGTGCACGGGCTGTGGCCTGTGCGGCATGGCGTGCCCGCAGCGCGTGATTGCCTTCGTTCCCGGCTACCAGAACATCCTGGTGCGCTGCAACAACACCGATAAGGGCGCCATTGCGCGCAAGATCTGCGACACCAGCTGCATCGGTTGCGGCATGTGCGCCAAAAAGTGCCCTGCCGGCGCAATCCGCATCGAGGACAACTGCGCCCATATCGACGGCGTGGACTGCCTGTCGTGCGGCATGTGCGCCGTCGTCTGCCCGCATGGCGCCATCCACGACCGCACCGGCATCGCCGCCGGCGTGTAGAAGGGAATCACCATGGCACAGGAATTCACTTTTACCGTTAACGGCATCGAGCGTACGACGACCCAAAATAAACCGCTGCTGCGCTACCTGCGCGACGACCTGCATATCCATTCCGCCAAGGACGGCTGCTCCGAGGGCGCATGCGGTACCTGCACCATCCATGTGGACGGTGCGGCCGTCAAGGCGTGCGTGCTGACCACCGCGCTTGCCGCCGGCCGCAACATCGTGACCGTCGAGGGCCTGCCCGAGAACGTGCGCGAGGCGTTTGTGTACGCCTTTGGCGCCGTGGGCGCCGTGCAGTGCGGCTTTTGTATCCCCGGTATGGTCATGGCGGGTGCAGCGCTCATCGCCGAGGATCCCGAGCCTACCGAGGAGCAGATCAAGTACGCCATCCGCGGCAATGTTTGCCGCTGCACCGGCTACAAAAAGATTATCGAGGGCATTGCGCTGGCCGCTGCGGTGCTCCGCGGCGAAAAGCAGATCGACGAGGATCTGGAGCGCGGCGACGACTACGGCGTGGGCAAGCGCGCCTTCCGTATTGACGTGCGCAAGAAGGTGCTCGGCGAGGGCAAGTACCCCGACGACATCGACGAGATCGACCAGCCGGGCCTGACCTACGCCAGCGCCGTGCGCTCCAAGTATCCGCGTGCCCGCGTGCTCTCCATCGATACCTCCAAGGCCGAGGCCCTACCCGGTGTGGTGGGCATCCTGCGCGCCGAGGACGTGCCGGTCAACCAGGTCGGCCACCTTATCCAGGACTGGGACGTCATGATTGCCCAGGGCGATATCACCCGCTGCGTGGGCGATGCCATCGTGCTGGTGGTTGCCGAGGACGAGGCGACGCTCGAGAAGGCCAAGAAGCTCGTAAAGATTGACTACGAGCCGCTGGAGCC
>CATZTY010000104.1 GCA_958424475.1 uncultured Collinsella sp. | reverse complement strand
AAGAAGGCCTGGAAGCTGATGGCTGCCGTAAGGCCCGTGGCACTAAAGGCGGCGAGGTCGGATTTAGCGCGGGCAGCCGTGGTCAGGCCACGCACGGCAAAGAGCATAAACAGGATGAGCACGGCGCCGCCGCCCAAAAGGCCCATCTCCTCGCCGATAGCCGAGAAGATAAAGTCGGACTCGACGACAGGGATGTTGTTGGCCATGCCGTTGCCGATGCCAACACCGACCAGACCGCCATCGGCAAGCGAGAAGAGCGACTGGACGATCTGGTAGCCCTGGCCCTGGGCGTCCTTAAACGGATCGAGCCAAACCTGGAAACGCACCTGAACGTGAGACAGGAACTTGTAGGCGCCCACGGCTCCAACGGCTAAGAGCGCAAGGCCGATAACGACATACGAAAAGCGCCCCGTGGCAACGTAGAGCATCAGCAAGAAGATGGTGTAGAACAGCACGGCCGAACCCAGGTCGCGTTCGAAGACGACGACGAGCAGGCACACACCCCACACGGCAAACAGCGGCAGCAGCAGTCGCAGGCGAGGGATCTTAAAGCCCAGGATCTTGCGGTTGGAGATGGAGAGCAGCTCGCGGTTCTCGGCCAGGTACCCGGCCAGGAACAGCACGATAAAGACCTTGGCGAACTCGCCGGGCTGGATGGTAAAGCCCGCGATGCGAATCCACAGCTTGGAGCCCGAGATCGTGGTGCCGATAAAGATAGGCAGCATCAGCAGAATGATGCCGATGATGCCAAAGGTGTACTTGTAGCGCATGACTACGTCGAGGTTTTTGACCAGTGCGAGCGTTCCCACCATGAGCGCCACCGAGACAAACAGGATGATGAGCTGTGAGATGGCGAGAGCGGGGGCGAGACGCGTCACGAACGTGATGCCGATGCCCGAAAGTATAAATACGATGGGTAGGATGGCGGGGTCGGCGCCGGGCGCCAAGATGCGCACGGCGATATGTGCCGCAGCGAAGGCGGCAAAGAGGCCGATCGGCACGGCGAGCGTCTCAAAGGAGATGGCGGCGCCCGCGGTGAGCACGTACATCGCATACAGCAGGATGACGGGGAACGCCGAGGCGATGAGCAAGAGCAGCTCGGTGTTGCGGCGACTCATAAGCGGCACTCCCTTTCTAGTTCTTTTCGGAGGCTTCGGCCTCGGCGGACTGTTCGGCGGTTTTCTCGGAATCTGATTCGGAGGTCGATCCCTGATTGGTGTTGTCGCGAATCGTTTGCGCGTCGATCACCTGGCGGGTCTGCTCCTCATCGATCTGGTGGCGGTACTTGGATATCGTGTCCTGCGCATCGTCGACACTTGTTTGCGGAATGCCCGCCTTGAGTCGGTTTTGCGTGTCTTCGGGCAGGTCGGACAGCTTGATGCTGGTTTCGCTTTCGAGCCAGTGGAGCTTGAGTCCGAGCGGCTTGCCGGGCAGGCCGCGCCAGACGGCGACATTGCCCTGGTAGGTACCCAGGTAGTACGAGCCGGTGACACCCGTGTAGGCCCAGATGCCAGCTGCCAGCACAAAGACGAGGGCCAGAATGGCGGCGATAGTAATGTTGCGGCGACGCACGCGCTGCGCCTCGCGCATAACGCCATCGTCAACCAGGTCAACGACTACTACGGTCACGTTGTCGTGGCCGCCGGCGGCAAGCGCCGCGTCCACTAGGTTGTCGACGCAGATTTGCGCGGTTGAGGACTGCGTGGCGATGTTCTCGATATCGCTATCGGGAATCATGCTCGAAAGGCCGTCGGAGCACAGGATCAGGCGGTCGCCTTCCTCGATATGCAGAGTGAAGTGGTCGGCATACATGGCGGGGTCCGAGCCCAGCGCGCGGGTGATGACCGAACGGTTGGGGTGGACGCGAGCCTCGTCTGCCGTGATCTCGCCGGCGTCCACGAGCTCCTCCACGTAGGAGTGGTCGCGGGTCACGCGGATGAGCGTGCCCTCGTGGAGCAGGTAGGCGCGCGAGTCGCCCACGTGGGCGATGGCGAGCGTGTCGTTTTCGATATAGGCGCAAGTGGCCGTGCAGCCCATGCCGGGCTTGCCCAGGCCGTTCAAGGCGGCCTCGATTACGGCGGCGTTAGCGGCCTCGACGGCTGCGGCCAAGCGTGCTGCGTCGGCGGACTGCGGGGCCGTTTTGGCAATGGTCTCGACGGCGATAGAAGAGGCCACCTCGCCGGCGGCGTGACCGCCCATGCCGTCGCATACGCAGAAGAGCGGCGACTGCACCAGGTAGGAATCCTCATTGTGCGGGCGCACGCAGCCAACGTCGGAGCGGGCGCCCCACATGAGTTGCGTGGTGGTGCCGGCATCATAGGTCGAGTCGGTCTCGATGCGCTCCTCGGTCAGGGGTTCAAAGCTCATGGTCGAGCCGGGGTCTTTGAGCTTGGCCTCAACGGCGGCAACGTCGATCTCGGCTGTGTCACCGGGAGAGACGGTGTCGGTCTCGGCATTTGATTCGGAATCGCCGGTGTCCGGGGAGCCGGGCTCCTCGGACACGCGGGCGGACGACTCGTCGTCTTGCGGGCTGACGTCTATAGGCTCGGGCGTCGCAAAGTGCGACGGCGCGGGTGTGCTTTGCGACTGGGCGGCGGGCTCGGCTACGGCATCGGACTCGCTTGCGGGCGCGGGCTGCGGGGTCTTGGGCGCGGGGCCGTCCTCGGGGGATGGCCCCGCCTCGGGCGCCGGCGTAGGCGCGGGCGCAACCTCGGATGCCGGGGCTATGGGAAACGCCGGCGCGGCGGGCTCGGGTGCCGCAAACACCGCAGCGCTCTCGTTGATTGCCGCGGCGACGGGCTCTGCAAAGTGAGCCGGCGCCGGGGTTGCTTCGGGCGCTGTGGGCTGTTCCGCAGCATGTGCGCCGATGGGCGCCGCTACGGCATCCGCTTCGTCCTCGTTATCGGCGAGATCCGAAATATCATGCGTTACATGCGAAAGAGGCAGGGAGAACACGGTGTCCTCGGGCTCCACGGGTGTGGAGTCAGCCGGAGCGGCGTGGGCCGGTGCAGCTGCGGCGGCAGCCGGTGCCTCGGTCATGGTTGCGGACTTGTTCTCCTCGTCGATCATCGACGGTTCACCTTCATGACCACGTCGCCAATCTGGACTTCGTCGCCCTCACGCAGCGTTGCGGGCTCCACGAGCTGGCGGCCGTTGACGAGCGTGCCGTTAAGCGAGTTGAGGTCCTCGATGATGAGCGCCGGGCCCTGCAGCGAAAAGCGCGCATGCGAGGCCGAGACAAACGGCTCGTTGATGCAGATGTCCGAAGACGGCGAGCGGCCGACGATGACGGGGCCGAGCATGTCTACGTGGATGCCGCGGATGCCGCGCGGACCCTTGTCCACATCAATCGTCCAGATAGCCGAGTCGCGGCGCTGCCCGCGCACAAGTCCCACGCCGGTCTTCATGACGGCGAACAGGAAGATATAGAGCAGGGCGACCAGGACGATGCGGCCTGCAAAAAGGACGATATCGATGTTCATAAGCGACTATCCCCTAAATTCAAAGGTACTCAGGCCAAACGTCAGTAGATCGCCGTTGCGCAGCGGGCAGCGCGTAATGCGGCGGTTGTTGACGAGCGTGCCGTTGGTGGAATTGAGGTCCTCGATCGACCAATCCGAGCCCGTAAAGGTGAGCTGGGCGTGGCGGCGCGACACGTTGGGGTCGCGCAGGGCAATGTCGGAAACTGAGCGCTCGCGACCGATGGTCACCTGTGCGGAGGTGATGCTATGGCTCTCGCCGCTCACGACGTCGACGAGCTGGGCGAGCGGGCGCTGCGGGGCGCGAGTGCTCGCCATGTTGGAGGCGATGCCGGCTGCGGCGCCTAGGCCCACGGCGGCACCGGTCGCGGCGGCTCCGCCCATGCCGGCAAGCGCGTCGCGCGAGACGGTCTGCGGCACCGGGATGGGTGCGGCGGCGGGGTCGGGGACGCTAGGCGCGAAGGGGTCTGCCACGGCAAGCGGGTCGGGAGCGGCGGCGCGAGGCGTCGGCTGCTGCTGGGGCATGGCGGCGGGGCGCTGCTGCTGCGGGGCAGCAAACTGCTGCTGGCCGGCGCGCGGGGCGCTGGCGGCACGGCTTGCCGCGGAGTTGTTCTGGCCCAGGCCGTTTTGATAGGCGCGCTCTTCTTCGTACAGGCGGCCGAGCGTGGGGGCATCGACGTTCTCGGCAAAGACCGAGAACTTGCCGGCGCGCAGCTGCGGATCGATCATAAAGCGCACGAGGGGCTCGCCGACAAAGACATAGCGGCGCTTTTCGGCCTGCGCCTTCACAAACTCGCGGACCTCGCGCGAAAGCTCGGGGTAGAACGGGGCGAGCATGGGATCGTCGTCGGCGGCGATAAGGATGGTATAGAGTGCCGGCGCCGTGTTGACGCCGTTAATCACCAGAGTCTGATCCTCCATGTCGCGAGCGGCCTGCTTGGCAAGCTTCTTAAAGGAGAACGGGGCACGGGTGGCACCGAAGATGCCGGCCACGTGGTCCTCGAAGATGTTCAGGAAGTTCACGAAAGATCACTCTCCGTATAGGTTCTTTGGTATCCGAGCAAATATAGGCATATCCCAACGATTATAGAGGATAGGGTTCCCGCAACCGCCGCCTTGGCGACGACCGCGGCTGCAAGGCTGGCAATTTCCATATGGTGTGCAAGACAGGACGCCGCTGCGCAGCCGATGCCGGTGACAGCGATGGCGGCGATTGCGGCAAGGTTTGAGCCCTGATCGGCACGCTTGGCATGGGCATTGAGCAGCGCGGATGACGCTGCGGCAGTTGCCGCGACCAGCACAAAGGAGGCCCAAAGGAGCGGGTCTCCCAGCGCTGCGGCAACGTTACCGAGCCCCAGCACGCCTCCGGCTGAAAGC
>CATZTY010000103.1 GCA_958424475.1 uncultured Collinsella sp. | reverse complement strand
GGGACAGGCGTTCCTTTGAGCCCTTACCGCGAACGAGTACAAAGCCATCGTCAATATGGATATCGCCCACATCGAGCCCCACCAACTCGCTCACACGCAAACCGCATCCGTAGAGCACTTCCAAGATGGCATGGTCGCGCAAGCCCATCTCGCCCTCGGGGAAGTCTTGATCGAGCAGAGCCGAGACATCCTCCACCGATAGATACTCCGGCAAACGCTCAGCCTTTTTAGGCAGGCGCAACGCCGCCGTTGGATTTTGGGCTACAGCCCCATCGCGCACCAAAAAGGCATGCAGGCCCTTCACGGCTGCAAGCGCACGCTCCACCGAGGCATCGGAATAGCCCCCATCGCGACGGTCGGCGACAAAGCCCTCCACGACCTGACGAGTCACCTCTTCAAAAGACACAATACCCGCCCGCTCCAGATAGGCGCAGTACGTCGTCAGGTCACGACGATAGGCCGCAATCGTGTTGCGCGCCAAACCCCGCTCGACCGCGAGGTAATCGAGATACTCCCCCGCCGCCACGGCGAGCGACGAGGGAGTAGCTTCGACATATTCCGTATTCGCCGGCACCTTTAGTCCGTAGCCATGTTCAGGGGCGTCACCATCAGGCGGTCAACACCCTCGTGCAGGCCAATCGAGGCGCGCACAAATTCACGGAACAGCGGCTGCGGGTTGGTCGGGCGGCTCTTGAACTCGGGGTGAGCCTGGGTTGCCACATACCACGGATGTACGTCGCGCGGCAGCTCGACCATCTCGACCAGGCGCTCGTCGGGCGACAGACCCGAGATAACCAAACCGGCGTCCTCGAGCTGGTCGCGGAAGGCGTTGTTGAACTCAAAGCGGTGACGGTGACGCTCGTAGACGAGCTCCTCGCCATATGCCTCGCGAGCAAGGGTATCGGCGGCGAGCTTGCACGGATAGGCGCCCAGGCGCATGGTGCCGCCCTTCTCGGTCACGTCCTCCTGCGAGCTCATCAGATCGATGACGCTAAACGGGCCGTCCGGATCGAACTCGGAGGAGCTGGCGCCGGCAAGGCCGACGACGTTGCGGGCGAACTCGCACACGGCCACCTGCATACCCAGGCAAATGCCCAGATACGGAATCTTGTGCTCACGGGCAAACTCGGCCGCGAGGATCTTGCCCTCCAGGGCGCGCTTGCCAAAGCCGCCGGGGACCAGGATGCCCGAGGCGTCGCCCAGAACCTCGGAGACATTCTGCTCGTCGAGGCTCTCGCCGTCGACCAGCTGGACGTCCACATGGCGATCGTAGAAGACGCCCGCATGGTGCAGGGCCTCGATAACCGACAGGTACGCATCGGGCAGCTGCGTGTACTTGCCCACGACGGCGATCTTCACCTTGTCGGCGTGATGGTTGGCGTGATTCTGTTTGCGCAGGAACTCGTTCCACTCGCTCATGTCGCGCTCACGCGGGTCCAGACCCAGGCGCTCGCAAATGCGCAGGTCAAAGTCCTGCTCGGCAAGCAGCTGCGGAACATCGTAAATGCTCGCGCAGTCCTCGTTGGTAAAGACGCAATCGGTGTCGACGTCGCAGAAGCTTGCGATCTTTCCGCGGATAGCGTCATCGATATGGTGGTCGGAGCGCAGCACGATAATATCGGGCTGGATGCCAAAGCTGCGGAGCTCCTTGACGGAATGCTGTGTGGGCTTGGTCTTGACCTCGTGGGCGGCGGCGATATAGGGAACGAGCGACACGTGGATGTAGCAGACGTTCTCGGGGCCGGCCTCCTTGCGGTACTGACGGATGGCCTCGACAAACGGCTGGGACTCGATGTCGCCAATCGTGCCGCCCAGCTCGGTGATGACTACATCGGAGCCGGTCTGCTCCTCGATGCGGCGGAACTTGTCCTTAATGGCATTGGTGACGTGGGGAATCACCTGCACGGTACCGCCCAAAAAGTCGCCGCGACGCTCGCGGGCGATTAGGCTTTTGTAGATGGCACCGGTCGTAAAGTTGGAATCGCGGGTCAGGTTCTCATCAATAAAGCGCTCGTAATGACCCAGGTCCAGGTCGGACTCGTAACCATCCTCGGTAACGAAGACCTCACCATGCTGGAACGGGCTCATGGTACCGGGGTCGACGTTCAGATACGGGTCGGCCTTCTGCATCGTTACTTTGTAGCCACGCGACTTGAGCAGACGGCCCAGCGAGGCCGCGGTGATACCCTTGCCCAGGGACGAAACCACGCCACCGGTTACGAACACATGCTTGGTCATATTGAGTTACCTGCGCTTCCCGTAGAAGTTGTTTATCCACATCTTACGGGTCTTCATTGTAATACTCGCGCCGCGGACCGTTCGCAATTTTTCTCGCGTGCGATTGCATTTCTCAATCTTGAAACAAAACGCCGCCCGGTTTCCCAGGCGGCGTCGCTATGGCAAGGGTTACATGCTGCTATCGATCAGCAACCTCGTCCTCAAGCATTTCTTGAACGAGCATGCCAGTACGGACGCCCTCAAGATACCACTCGCCACGTTCGGTGAGGCAAATGCCATTTGCAAGCTGACCGCCGTCGTCGCTATAACGCGAGACGACATCAATCATGCCTTCGGAATCCAAGCGATCGATTGCGGCGCGGGCACGATACGGCGAAACCCCCACGCGTTCGGCAAGCGTTTTGCGCGAGAAACCATACGGCCCGCCATTGTCTTCGGTTTGCTGGTCGATCTCCATCAACACCAGCACCTCGACACGCTTCATATCGTTGACACTCGCACGACCCTTGCCCGCCATAGCAGCCTCCTCAAACCGAGCACGAGCATCTAACGCGCCGTGCGCGACCGACACACCTCACGATGGCAGGTAATATCCATCATGCGGCATCCCGCCAAGGATGAAACAGTTACGGTTATTGTATACCGCTCTAATTGTTTCTAGGCAGGTAAACGGCTATTTTTCGCCGAAATAGGCGCTTTATTGATCAAAAAGCCGTACCGGGCGCTAACCCGATACGGCCAAAATGCAATGCAATTACCGCGATGCTTCAAACTTAGCGATGGAAGAAACCACGGCGCTCAAACTTGGGCTCGCAGCACACGTTGATACCCAGTTTGCGCAGTACCGTCTCGTCCGTCGGCGAGATGATAACGCTAAAGAAAGCATCGCAACCGCGCAACTGCTCCAGGCCCGAAAGGACGCGAGCGGCCGTCTCACTCGTGGCCGAGGTGATCGACAGCGCCATAAGCGTCTCGTCGGTGTGGAGGCGCGGGTTTTTGCTGCCCAGGAAATGCGTCTTGAGCTTGCTGATGGGCTCGATCGCTTCATCGCTAATGACCTCGAGCTCAAGGTCGACGCCCGAGACATGCTTGAGGGCGTTCATAATGAGCGAACTTGCGGCGCCCAGGCGCGTGGAGGTCTTACCGGTCACCACGGAGCCATCGGGCATGACCATGGCACCCACGGGACCGCCCGTCAGCTGCTCCCTGGTGAGGGCCGCCGAGCGCGCCGGTGAGTAGTTCTTATCGATGCCGGCTTTCTTCATAATAATCTTGAGACGGTCGACTTGCTCATCGCCCACGCCGGTACGGCGCACATTTTCGACCGCGGTAAAGTAGCGGCGGACGATCTCCATCTTGGAAGCGTCGCGGCAGGCATCGTCATCGGTGATGGCAAAGCCAACCATATTGACGCCCATGTCCGTAGGGCTCTGGTAGGGGCTCTTGCCCAGGATCTTTTCCATCAGGGCACGGACTACCGGGAAGGCCTCGACGTCGCGGTTGTAGTTGACCGTGGTCTTGTTGTAGGCCTCCAAGTGGAAGGAGTCGATGATATTGGCATCGTCGAGATCGGCCGTTGCTGCCTCATAGGCGATGTTGACCGGATGCGTGAGGGGCAGATTCCAGACCGGGAAAGTCTCGAACTTGGCGTAGCCGGCGGCGGTGCCGTGCTTGTGCTCGTGATAGAGCTGCGAGAGGCAAGTGGCGAGCTTGCCTGAGCCGGGGCCGGGAGCGGTGACCACGACGAGCGGACGAGTGGTCTCGACAAACTCATTCTTGCCATAGCCGTCGTCGGACACGATCAGGTCGACGTCGTGCGGATACCCCTCGATGGGATAGTGCAGCTTGGCGGGGATACCGAGCGCGTTCAGGCGGTTGCGGAATACATCGGCAGCGGGCTGGCCGGCGTACTGGGTGATGACCACAGCCGCGACGGCAAAGCCGTTGCCGCGGAACAGGTCAACCAGGCGCAGCACATCCTCGTCATAGGTAATGCCAAGGTCACCACGAGCCTTGTTTTTCTCGATGTGGTTCGCGTTGATCGCGATGATAACCTCGACATCGTCGGCGATGCTCTTGAGCATGCGGAACTTGCTGTCCGGTTCAAAACCCGGCAGCACGCGGCTCGCATGATAGTCATCGAACAGCTTACCGCCAAACTCCAAATAGAGCTTGCCACCAAACTGCGAGATGCGCTCCTTAATGTGAGCAGCCTGCAGCTCGATGTACTTCGCGTTGTCGAAACCCTGGCGCATGTGTGGCTCCCGTCCCGTTTCCATTTAATGTCCTAGGCGATTATAACGGAGCCCGCCCTCCCCGATACCCAGACCATCAACAGGCACCAACCAAACACGCTCACCACAACCACCGGGGACCCGGGGCAGCTCGTTTAGAACGGGGAACAAGTCACTCAGCACCAACAACAAAAACGTCGCAGGCAGAGCTGAAGCCAGCGAACGGGCACCAGAGCGAGCAAGCTTCCCCCTGCACCAACAAGGGGAACGTCGCAGGTTGAGCATAAGTCAGCGAGCGACGTCCAGAACGTACAAGTTGGCATGAAAAAGGCAAGGCATAGACCTTCTGGTCATGCCTTGCCTTTTGAATGACAAATTGTCGTTCTGGGCGGTGCGC
>CATZTY010000102.1 GCA_958424475.1 uncultured Collinsella sp. | reverse complement strand
GAGCAGGCAGGAGAAAGTAAGATCACATCGCCACGGCTCGACAGCGAACGGGCGACGTCCACGGCATCGCGCAGGTCATCCGCCTGGGCGATATCCACATCGCCATCGACATCGGCCTCGTCCATAGCGGCGGTGAAACGCTCGCGCGCATCGCCAAAGCAGACGACCGAGCGTACGTTATCCATAACAACGCGCGCGAAGTCCGTGAGCGGCGTGCCCTTATCGTGGCCGCCGAGCAGCAAGATCACGTCGTCATCGGGAAATGCCGTCAGTGCCTTCTCGACCGCATCGGTGTTGGTCGCCTTGGAATCGTTGACGTAGCGCACGCCGTCAATCTCGCCACACGGCTCCACGCGGTGCTCGAGCGGCTGGAACGAGGCCAGACCGCGGCAGACGCCATCGACATCGGCACCGACTGCCAGGGCAGCCGTGGCAGCGCACAGGGCATTGATAACATTGTGATGGCCCGAAATCTTGAGCTCGGATGTAGCGATGAGCGGGGTCTCGACGCCCTTCAGGCGCACGATCATCTTGCCATCGCGTACAAAGGCGGCATCCTCACCCTCAGGCTCGTCAAAGGCAACCTTGCAGATGCGACGACCCGGCGTGTAGATGTACTCATCGAACTCGTGAATGCCGGCGTCTTCGACGTCGACAACCGCCAGATCGTCATCGACCATATTGTCAAACAGTTTGATCTTGGCAAGCGCATAGTTCTTATGGCTCTTATGCCAGCCCAAGTGGTCGGGAGTGATGTTGAGCAGCACCGCCACGCGAGGATGAAGCTCGGCGGTCGTAGCAATCTGGTAGCTCGAGAGCTCGGCCACAAACCACTCGTTGTGGGCTCGGCCGTCAATCTCGTTGACCGGCGGCTCGCCGATGTTGCCGACAGCTACGCTGACCTCGCCGGCAGCCTTGAGCAGATAATCAGTCAACGACGTGGTGGTCGTCTTGCCGTTGGTACCCGTGATGGCAATCCAGTTATCGGGCGACAGGCGATAGGCAAACTCGGGCTCACCCATAATCTGGGCGGCATGCTCGCGCCCGGCCTTAAAGAAGCCCGAGAACTCCGAGATGCCCGGGCACGTCACGCATACGTCATAGGCGCCCTCGACCTGTTCGGTCCCATAGACAAACGACGCACCAGCAGCCTCAAGCGCACGCGTGGCGTCATTGGGCTCAGAGGTGCCGCCGCCATACACGGTAACGGCGCTTACGCGCTCGGGATGTGCCAGCGCCCAGCGGGCGACATCGAGACCGGATTTGCCCTGACCCAAAACGAGCAGGCTAAAGACATCAGCAAGAGGCATGAAAGACCACTATCCCAACTGGAAGAACAAAGCAAGGCCAACGGCACCAAAGGCCGCAGCGATAATCCAAAAACGGATGACGACCTTGGTCTCGGCCCAGCCCTTCTTTTCGAAATGATGATGGATGGGCGCCATAAGGAAGACGCGCTTGTGCGTAAAGTGGAAGTAGACAACCTGAATCATTACCGACAGGGTCTCAACGATAAACAGGCCGCCGATGATGAGGGAGACGACCTCGGTGTTGGTCATGATGGACGTGCAGGCAAACGCGGCGCCCAGGGCAAGCGAGCCGGTATCGCCCATAAAGATGCTCGCCGGATAGCAGTTGAACCACAGAAAGCCCAAGCAGGCACCGGCACACGCGGTGCAGAAGATGGACAGGTTCACGTCTCCGTGCAAAAACGCCATGGCAGCCATGGCGAGCATGGCAATCATGGAGGTGCCGCCAGCAAGACCGTCAAGGCCATCAGTCAGGTTCACGGCATTAGAAAGACCGGCGATCATCAGCCAGCAAAAGACAATGTAGAGCCACGGGAACGAAAGGCCGCAGATGGTGGTCGAAAGAACACCGAGGTCAATCGTCAGGCCGCCGGGAAAACGAATCTCGGGGGCGACGCCGCACCAGTTGACGGCAAGTACCGTAAAGGTGACACAGATAATGGTTAGGCCGATCATCTTGGCATGAGGCGTCAGACCGAGCGAGCGCCCATGCGTAACGGAGGTCAGGTCGTCGATCAGGCCCAGCACGCCGGTCGCCAGCGTGGCGAGCAGCACGAGCACGAGCTCGGTGGTGAGCTTGCCCATCAGCAGGCAGGTCAGCGAAATCGCGACGAGGATGACAACGCCACCCATGGTGGGCGTTCCCTGCTTAACCAAATGACGCTTGGGGCCGTCGGCACGAACCTGCTGGCCGATACCCTCGACCTTGAGCAGCTTGATCCACCACGGCATGAGCAGCAGCGCAATGGCAGCGGCGATGCCAAGCCCCAAAAAAGCCTGATACGTTGGATACGAGGGATTGCCGAACATGGGCTAGCACACACCTTCCACAAAGCGGTCGAGCTCAACAAAGCGGGAACCCTTGACCAGTACAACATCATGTTTTTCAAGCGCGCCGCCCATGCGGTCGAGCACCTGCTGATAATCGGAGAACACCTGGATGCGGTCCTCGTCCATGCCCATCATGCGCGCGGCATCGGCCATAAGCTGGGCCAGCTCACCACCCACGCACGCCAGCATGTCGAGCTTCTTGGCGGCGGCATAGGCGCCCACGAGTTCATGCATGCGAGGGGCCTCATCGCCCATCTCGCCCATCTCGCCCAAGATCGCCATGCGAGACCCCGTGCACGAAAGCGAGCACAGTAGATCGAGGCCAGCAGCCATGGATTCGGCGCTGGCGTTATAGGAATCGTCGATGACGCGGGCACCGCTCTTGGCGCGCTTGATCTCCTGGCGATGACCGGTAATCGTGAGGCCCCTAAAGGCAGCATCGATCTGCTCGGGCGTCACGCCCAGGCGATAGGCAACCGCGGCGGCCTTAACGGCATTTGGGACGGACTGCACGCCGGGGATGGCAAGCATGGTATCGATTGTCTCGCCCTGACCAAAATCGAGCGTAAAGACCGGACGGCCCTCGTCATCAACTCGAACGTCGCGGGCACGGACCTCATCATCGTCCGAGACGCCGGCCAGCATCACGTCGATACCAGCAGGCTGGGCGAACGTATCGCGAATGAACGGCGTAAAGTCGTCCTCGCCGCCCAAAACCAGCAGCGGCAAGAAGTCGCCGGCGGCCTTAGCGCGGGCGATGTTCTCGCGGCTACCCAAAATGCCGATATGAGAGGTACCAATCTTGCTCACGATGGCAAGGTTGGGATTGGCGGACTGGGACAGGCGCTCGATCTCGTGGAAATGGTTCATGCCCATCTCGAGCACCAGGACCTCGGTATCGGCCGGAGCGGAAAGCACCGTGAGCGGCATGCCGATCAGGTTATTGAAATTGCCCTTGGTGGCCCAGACACGATAGCGCTTGGCGAGCACGGCGGCGAGCACGTCCTTGGTCGTCGTCTTGCCGATAGAACCGGTAATACCAACGACCAGGCAGCCAAGCTCCAGACGGTACGTGTGCGCCAAACGCAGCAGAAACTCCTCGGGATCATCGGTCAGCAAGATGGCACAGCCCTTGTCCTGCGCCAGCGAGACCAGCTCGGCCTCGGGCTCACGCGTCATCACGACGGCGCCGGCGCCCGACTGGACGGCACGGGAAGCAAAATCATTGCCGTCGACGTTTTCACCGGGAAAGGCGACGAAAATCGTCCCTTCCTCGACCTGGCGCGAGTCGATAACGCACCCGCGGCATACCCGATCGGCTTCTCCCGTCACGGTTCGGGCCCCTGTTGCGGCCGCGAGGTTGTTGACGGCGATCTCTATCATTGCAGCTCCCCTGTAAACCTAATAATGCTATCGGCGTATTGTATCCCAGCGCCGCGCATGCGTGGTGCAGGGCATGTGAACACCCCTCATATGGGACAACAAACCACGCCCCAAAGATTGTAACCCCCTACTTCGTGTGCGGGATACCCAGCACGTCGAGCGCGTTGGCCATAATGGACTGGAACGGCACCGCAGCGGCATCTGAGCCGCTCGGCGTTCCGTCGAGCGTGATATAGCACAGCACCTTGGGCGATTGTGCCGGCGCAAAGCCCATAAAGGACGACATGTAGTTCTCCTTGAGGTAGCCGCCGTTCTCGTCGGCTCGTTCGGCCGTACCGGTCTTACCCGCCACGTCATAGCCGTCAACCGCGCCGCCCACGCCCGTCCCCTCGGACACGACCGTCTGCATGCACGATGTCACCTGGGATGCGGCGTCCTCAGAAATCGCGCGCTCGCCTTCGCCCCAGTCCTTCTCGTCGCCTTTGCTGGACTTATAGAAGTGCGGGGTCATCATCACGCCGCCGTTGGCGATGCCGCCCACGGCACGTGCGATCTCAATCGGCGAGACGGACAGCGCCTGTCCAAAGCTCATCGATCCCAGCGTGGCGCCGTCATACTGGTCACGCTCCTTGACGATGCCCAGGCTCTCGCCCGGAAAATCGACACCGGAGCTGTGACCTATGCCCCACTTGTCCACATAGGCGGCAAAGTCGTCCGCACCGATCTTGCGCCCCACCAGGACAAAGCCCACGTTGGACGAACGGCGCATCATCTCGCGCACATCCATGGTCATGGCATAGTCGCGCTTGTCGGCATCGGTGACGGTATCGTCACCCACCTTGATGCTCGCCGGCACCTCAAACGACGTACTCGATCGCACGACGCCCAAGTCGAAGCCGGCGCCCGCCACGAGCGTCTTAAAGACCGAGCCGGGCTCGTAGGCGTCGGTGACCAGGCGCAAGTTCATATCCTCGGTCTTGGCGTTTTCCAGATCGGTCTGGTCGTAAGTCGGATACGAGCAGGCTGCCAAGATCTCGCCTGTCGTAGGATCGGTGACCAGCGCCGAGCCGTTCTTGGCCTTAGTCTTCTCAACTGCCTCTGCCAGGGCATCCTCGGCCGCACGCTGGATATTGACGT
>CATZTY010000101.1 GCA_958424475.1 uncultured Collinsella sp. | reverse complement strand
AAACGTTCTACCCGTGTTCTTTGGCCTAGACGGCCTGGACACTGCCAACAAGAGTGGGTGGCATAGGGCCGCTCGCCAGACAACTAAGGAGATTCTTGTGGCAACTCAGAAATTCACCGGCGTTATCCCTCCCGTCGTTGTTCCCGATACCGAAGACCACCAGCTCGACGTTGCCTCCTTTGAGCGCAGCATCAACCGCATGATCGATGCCGGCGTCGATGGCCTGTTCTTCCTGGGCTCCTCGGGCGAGGTCGTCTTCTCCACCGACGAGCGCCGTCGCCAGATTATCGCCGAGGCCGTTCGTATCGTCGACCACCGTGTGCCTGTTCTGGTCGGCATCATCGATACCGAGACCGAGCGCATGATCGAGCACGGCAAGGTCGCCCAGGAGCTGGGCGCCGATGCCCTCGTCGCTACCTGCCCGTTCTATGCCCTGCAGGGCATGACCGAGGTTGAGGAGCACTTCCGCATCCTGCACGAGGAGCTCGACCTGCCCATCTTTGCCTATGACATTCCCGTCTGCGTTCACACCAAGCTCCCCTGGAAGCTCCTTGCCAAGCTCGGCGCCGAGGGCGTTCTGGCCGGCGTCAAGGATTCCTCGGGTGATGACATCTCGTTCCGCTACCTCGTTCAGGAGAACGAGAAGAACGGCCATCCGATGAGCATTCTCACCGGTCACGAGGTTGTTGTCGACGGCGCCTACCTCGGTGGCGCCGACGGTTCCGTCCCGGGTCTCGCCAACGTTGAGCCCGAGGGCTACGTGCGTCAGTGGAAGGCCGCTCAGGCTGGTGACTGGGCTACCGTCAAGGCCGAGCAGGATCGCCTCAATGAGATTTCGCACATTTGGGATGTCACCTCGGGCGTCCAGGGCTATGCCGGTGGCGTCGGCGCCTTCAAGACCGCTATGAACCTCATGGGCATCTTCGACAGCCCGACCATGCCGCGCCCGGTGAAGGCCATGACCGGCGAGAACGTCGAGGCGATTAAGAAGGTCCTTCAGGACAACGGTCTCCTGTAAAGCTTCCCCAGGCACCCGATCTTGGGGCTCAAGTGGTCGGGCGTGACCCATTAGGTCAACGCCCGACCACTTTCACCCCAACCTCGGGCACCTGGGAAACCTTTACCAAGTTGCGGCGATAACACCGCCTCCATTTCCTGTAGTTGTTTTTTATCTCCTAAGGAGAGCGACATGGAGAACAAGTACGTTTGCTCCGTCGATATCGGCGGCACCAAAATTGCGACTGCCATCATGGAGTACCCGGCTGATGGCAGCGTGCCCCATCCCGTATTTGAGGCTGAGGTTCCCACCGAGGCCCAAGAGGGCGGCGAGGCCGTCTTCCAGCGTATCGAGGCGTCCATCAAAGCCGCTCTCGAGGCGAATCCCGATGTCGAGGTCCTCGGTGTCGGTATCGGCGCCGCAGGCGTCGTCGATCCCAAGACGGGCGCCATCGCGTATGCCAACGAGATCATGCCCGGCTGGTCCGGCGTTCAGTTGGGGCCGCGCCTGCGCGAGGACCTTGGTCTTCCCGTTGCCGTGGTGGGCGACGTGCAGGCTCATGCTCTGGGCGAGGCTCACTGGGGCGTCGGCAAGGGCAAGTTCTCCGTCTTGTGCCTGGGCATCGGTACGGGCATCGGCGGCGCATATGTCGAGAACGGCCGCGTGATGCAGGGCTTCCATGGTGCTGCCGGCCATATGGGCCACATCGAGTGCTCGGCTGCCGCCGGCATTCCCTGCGCCTGCGGGCGTTCCGGCCATCTTGAGTCGGTTGCTTCCGGCACTTCCATTGGTCGTATGTACGATGAGCGCTTTGGTCGCGTCGACCCCAGCCGGCCTTCGGTCGGTCGCGACGTGAACGACCTGTGCCGTGCGGGCGACGCAAAGGCGACCGAGGTCATCCATGACGCCGGCTTTGCGCTGGGCGCCAGCTTGGGCTCGCTCGCTAACATCCTGGACCCTGAGGTCATCGTGCTTTCGGGTGGCGTGATTCACCAGGGTCCCGATTGGCGTTCACAGACGTGGAAGGATTCGGTGCACGAGGGCTATGCCAGCCAGGCGCTCGATCCGCTTCAGGACACGCCGATCCTCATCGGTTCTCTGGAGGGCGACGCCCCGCTCATCGGCGCCGCCGAACACCTTCTTGCGTCGTTGAAGTAAACATAACTACCAAGTGCGCCTTCTGAGGTGCCGCAGATTGACGTGAAAGAGGAGCGAAGCGTACTTCGGTACGCGAGCGACGGTTTGAACGTCAAGGTGCGGTGTCTCAGAAGGCTGTTTTGAGAAAGGTTGAGTCGAACATGACCGTTGATCCTTTGATTCAATCCCTGAAGGGCAAGCTCGTCGTGAGCGTTCAGGCCTATATGGGCGAGCCGCTTCGTACGCCCGAAACCATGGCTCAGATGTCTCGCGCTTGCGAGCTCGGCGGCGCTGCCGCCATTCGCTGCCAGGGCCTTGCCGACATTGCCGCCATTAAGGGTCGCTGTGAGGTTCCCGTCATCGGCCTGTGGAAGGATGGGCACGAGGGCGTTTACATCACGCCGACGCTGCGTCACGCTCGCGCCTGCGTTGCTGCCGGTGCCGATATCGTGGCGATCGACGCCACCGATCGTCCGCGTCCCGATGGCAAGACTGTCGAGGATACTTTCCGTCCGCTGCACGAGGAGGGCGTGCTCCTGATGGCCGACTGTGCCACCATCGAGGATATTCGTCGTGCTGTTGATATGGGCTTTGACCTGGTATCCACCACGCTTTCTCACGGCGTCGCCGCCATCGACTGCACCATGGCCGATGGCCCCGATCTGCCGCTCCTGCGCCAGGCGACTGAGGAATTCCCCGGCCTTCCCATCATTTGCGAGGGCCGCGTGCATACGCCCGAGGAGGCTCGCGCCGCGATCGATGCTGGCGCCTGGGCCGTTGTCGTCGGCACCGCCATCACGCACCCCACGAGTATTACGAGTTGGTTCAAGGCTGCGCTTGAGGCGTAAGACAGGCCTCGTATCCGCTCGGGGCGGTATACTCAATATAGGCAATTGACCGCGCGGGATCCGGGTTGCTGGGTCCCGCGCTTGTTTTCGGGAGGCAGCACATGCAAAAGGGAGATGCCATGGATGCGGCGGAGCGCTCGGAGCGCATCCCCGATATCGTCATCATCACCGGAATGTCCGGATCGGGCCGCACACAGGCCATGCACGTGTTCGAGGACATGGGCTATTTTTGCATCGATAACCTGCCTCCGCGTCTCATCGCCCAGCTTGCCGAGCTCGTCGGCATCAATACGGGCGTGGGCAGGCATCTCGCCGTCACCTGCGATTTGCGTAGCCAGGGACTGTTTGACGAGTTGCTCGATGCGGTCGCAGCGCTCGAAGAGCGCGAGATGAGCTGCGACATCGTGTTCCTGGAGGCTTCTGACGAGGTGCTGATTCGTCGCTACAGCGAAAATCGCCGCCGTCATCCCATTGCCAAGCCGGGGGAGACTACGGCCGATGCCATTCAGCGCGAGCGCCTTCAGCTTCAGGGCGTGCGCGACCGAGCCGATATGATTATCGACACGAGCCGTCTGCGCACCTCTGCGCTGCGTAACAAGCTACGTATGGCATTTTCCGAGCTGTCCGACCAGCAGCTCATGGACGTCCACGTGTTCTCGTTTGGCTTTAAGCACGGCATGCCCGTCGAGGCGGACATTATGATCGACGTCCGCTTCCTGCCTAATCCGTTCTACGATCCCGAGATGCGCACGATGACCGGTCTCGATAAAAAGGTCTCCGATTTTGTTCTGGACCATCCCAAGACGCAGGAGTTTTGGAAGGCTTGGACACAGCTGCTCGATACGGTGATGCCGGGCTATATCGCGGAGGGAAAGCCGCAGCTTTCTATTGCCATCGGCTGTACAGGCGGCCAGCACCGCAGCGTTGCCATTGCCGAAGCCACGGCACGTTACCTGGAAGGCGCTCAGTATCATGTGAGCATCTCCCACCGCGACCTGTCGCGCGCCAACACGAAGGCATAGGCCTGCATGTCGTTTACCGCTGAGGTGCGCGACGAGCTTGCGCGCTGCGAACCCGAATGTGAATACTGCGACTTGTCGACGCTTGCCGCCCTCACGCGCGTGAGCGGTACGCTCTCGCTTACCGGCTCTGGGCGGTATCGTTTGACGGTTGCGACTGAGACGGGAGCCGTTGCGCGCACGATGATCACGCTGACGCATCGTATCCTTAAGCTCAAAACGGAATTCACCGTTCGTAAATCGGTCTTGCATAAGGTCCGTAACTATCTCATTACCCTGCCCGATCAACCCGACCTGGACAAGGCTCTGGTGCTGCTGGGTATCCTCGACCGTAGGGGAGGACTTGTCGCCGGCGTGCCCCGACATATCGTTGCCCGTCCTTGCTGTAGACTTGCCTATATCCGCGGCGCGCTCATCGCGGGCGGCTTCGTGGCCGATCCACGCGGCGATTTTCATTTGGATATCGCGGTGCAGGGCGAGCAATATGCCAAGGGGCTTTGCGATCTGTTGGAGCAGATTGGGGTCCATGCTCGTGTTAATGCACGGCGGGGGTCATATGCCGTGTACATTAAGAGCGCCGAGGAAATCGAGCATCTATTAAAGCTCATTGGTGCCAAGCGCAGCGTTGCCGAGATTGAGGAGGCGCGCGCGGTCAAGTTGGTTAAGAACGATGTGAACCGTCGCGTGAATGCCGAGCTCGCCAACCAGACCAGAAGCGCCGGTGCTGCCCAACATCAGCTTGCGCTTATCGATGAGCTCGAGCAGCGTGGCCTTCGCGATGCGCTTCCGGATGCCTTGGCGGTCTTTTGCGACCTGCGCGAGCGCTATCCTGATCTGTCGCTGCGTGATTTGGGGGAGATGGCTGACCCTCCCTTGTCGA
>CATZTY010000100.1 GCA_958424475.1 uncultured Collinsella sp. | reverse complement strand
TGTCGATCGATTTATGCGCTTGCCTCGGCCGCGCTCTTAGAGGTTTCGGGCAAATCGGCTCCATCCCCCGCCGCCTGCCCCTTCGCCGGCACCACGCCAAAGCAGTAGCTCAGCGCCGCAGACGCCGCAAATGCCGTGCCGCCGGCAGCGCAGCACCACAGCAGGTTCGAGATGCCGCCCGTGGCAAAGCCAATGACCATGAGGACATTCGTCATGCCGATGGTATAGGCCGTAACGTGGCCCACGGCCGCAACAAGGCCTCCGACGGCGCCGCCAATGGCCATGCACGTCAGGCACCTGCCATATTTAAAGCCGCAACCGTACAGCGCAGGCTCGCTTACGCCGCCAAGAACACCCGAGATTGAATAGCCCAGCATGAGCGCCTTCTCGTCCTTATCCGCAACGCGGAGCGACGCGCCAAAAGGCATGCCCCAAACGGCGAACGTTGCCATCGTCGCGGCGATCAGGATGCACGAATCCGTTCCCACACTCATAAACTGCGCATAGGCGAGCGATAGGACAACGTTGCTGACGCCGGCGATCTTAAGGAACTCCCAGCCCGCAGCAAGCCCCATGAGCGTGAGCAGCGACACGATGCCACCGGAATTGCCAAGCATAAACATAAGCTGGCCCAACAGCATGCCAAAATAGCTGCCCGCCGGCGCCGTGATACACAGCGAAACCGGAACCATGACGAGCATGGTTGCAAACGGAACGAACGAAAACGCCACGGCCTTAGGGATAACGCGCTGAAAGAAACACTCCACTTGCCAAAGCACGGGTACCGAGATGAGAACCGGAATAACAGTCGTCGTGTAATCGTTGACCGGCGCGGGAAGCAGGCCATACACGGAAGTCATCGATGCCCCCGTCGTCGATGCGGCATCGACGAGCTTAAGCAGATCGGGCGCAATCAATACGCCGCCCAGCATCATGCCCAGCTGCTCCGAGCAACCGAGCTGGCGGGCGGCCGCCCAACCAAGATAAATGGGCAAAAAGTAGTAACCGGCGTTATAGAGCCAACTGTAGAACAGGCGATAGATTTCGGAATCGGCAGACCATAGGCCCAGCATGCCTTCGCCCATAATGACGGCGACGGTGCGGAACAACGCCGCGCAGACAATAAACGGCAACGCCGACATCATGCTTTTGGACAGATAGTCCACCACGGCCATGGCGTTTGATGAGAGCGTCGTTGTAAACGAGGTGTTAGAGACTTGTGACACAGGAACCCTTTCCCAATGTGACATGCGGACTGTCCCTTTGTCACATCGTGCGATACTGACCGATTGCGCGGTACTTTTCGTAGCGGAGGTTTGTGAGGGTCGCGTCGTCGAGCCGCCCAAGCGTATCGAAGGCATCAAATGCCGAGGACATGACGGCACCGGCGATCTCCTCATGCGACAGGCCCCTATCATCAACAATGCCGTCGATGATGCCGAGCGCCAACAGATCGGGGGCCGTGAGCTTCAGCGCCTCAGCGGCCTCATTCGCGCGCTCGGTATCCTTCCACAGGATCGACGCACAGGCCTCGGGGCTCACGACCGAATAGGCCGAGCTCGAGAGCATCAGGATGCGGTCGGCCACGGACAGCGCCAGCGCGCCACCAGAGCCGCCCTCGCCTGTCACCACCGAGACAATCGGCGTCTTAAGGCCGCTCATCTCCATGAGGTTCTGGGCAATCGCCTCACCCTGGCCGCGTTCCTCGGCACCGATGCCGCAAAACGCGCCCGAAGTATCGACCAGGCACAGAACCGGTCGACCAAACTTTTCGGCCTGGCGCATAAGGCGACGCGCTTTGCGGTAGCCCTCGGGATGTGCCATACCGAAGTTGCGACGCATGCGCTCTTTGGTCGTTGTGCCGCGCTCGATGGCGATGACCGTTACGGGGCGTCCGTCTTTCCAGCCAATGCCAGCCACCACAGCAGCGTCGTCGCCAAAGTAGCGGTCGCCGTGCAGCTCCACAAATCCATCCAGGCCCAGCGAGATCATCTCGCCTGCCGTGGCGCGATCCGCCGAGCGGGTCTGCTTGACAATCTCGAGCGCGGTTTTTGGTGCGGCCGAGCGCTTGAACAAGTGTCCCAGCTTTTTGCCGCGGCGACCCGTATGCACGATCTCATGCGGTGCCCCCAGGCCGGGCGCGTGCCCTTCGTGCAGCGCCAGCAGCTCGCCTACCGTGAGCGCAATCTCGCCACGCGGAACAACGGCATCGCAAAAGCCGTGCTCCAGTAAAAACTCGGAGCGCTGGAATCCCTTGGGCAGGCGCTTGTGCATGTTCTGCTCGATCACGCGCGGGCCGGCAAATGCCGTCAGGGCATCGGGCTCGGCCAGGATAATGTCGCCCTCCATGGCAAAGCTCGCGGTCACGCCTCCGGTCGTGGGGTCGGTGAGCACCGTGATATACAGACCGCCCGCCTCGCTGTGGCGCCTAACCGCCGCAGAAATCTTGGCCATCTGCATAAGCGAGGTCACGCCCTCTTGCATGCGCGCACCGCCCGAAACGGTAAAGCCGACAACCGGCAATCCCAGCTCGGTCGCATGCTCAAATGTGCGACAGATCTTCTCGCCCACCACGGAACCCATCGAGCCCATCATAAAGTTGGCGTCCATAAAGAAGAGCGCCGTATCGCAACCGCAGATTTTGCCCTTGCCGCACACGACAGCATCGTGCTCACCCGAGCGCTCGACCGCGCCCTTGAGCTTATCGGCATAGCCGGGAAACGAGAGGAAATCCTCTGATGCCAGATTGGCATCCCATTCCTCAAACGTGCCCTCGTCGACCGTCATGCGCATGCGTGCGCGACCGCTCACGCGAAAATGCTTGCCGCAACGGGGGCACACCTCGAGGTTGTCGTGCAGGCGCGCCTCATCGATCACACGGCGGCACTCCGGGCACTTGATAAACACGTGGCGCGCGGGAAACTCGGCGCACGACTCGGTTATCGGCCCCTCAAGGACATTGACCGTCTTCGCTTTTCTATTCATCAGCATAGAGATGCCCCATCAGATCGGTGTGATACATGCCCGACAAGAACTCGTCGTTTGCCAGCACGTCAAGCTGAAGCTCGCTGTTTTCGCTCACGCCCTCAATCACGAGCTCGCCCAGGGCCGAGCGCATCTTGCGAATGGCGCCGTCACGCGTGGGCGCACACACGATGAGCTTGCCGAGCATGGAGTCGTAGTACGGCGGAACTTTCGCACCGGTAAACATGGCGGAATCCCAGCGTACACGCGGACCGCCCGGCACACGCAACGCGGTGACCGTTCCGCAGGACGGCAGAAAGTCCGGCGTTTCGGCATTGATGCGGCACTCCATGGCGTGGTTGCGGACCGGCATATCCTCCTGCTCAAAGGGCAGAGGCTGGCCGGCTGCCACGCGCAGCTGCCACTTGACCAAGTCGGTATCGGTCACAAACTCCGTAACCGGATGCTCTACCTGCAAGCGTGTGTTCATTTCCATAAAGTAGAAATTGCCGTCGTCCGAATACAGGAACTCGATGGTACCGGCTCCTTCGTAGCCGACGGCACGAGCCAGGTCACGCGCTGCCTTGTGCATGCGAGCACGAATGTCGTCGTGTCCGTCGAGGCACGGCGCGGGGCTCTCCTCGATCAGCTTTTGGTTGCGGCGCTGCACCGAGCACTCGCGCTCGCCGAGCGAAAACACATGGCCCTGCTTATCGGCCATAATCTGCACCTCAACGTGGTGCGCCGGCGCGACGAACTTCTCCATGTAGCACTCGCCGTCGCCAAAGACGGCCTCGCCCTCGGCACGCGCCTCGATGAACGCCTTTGCCGCATCTTCCACACGCTCGACCTTGCGAATACCGCGGCCGCCTCCACCCGCACGCGCCTTGATGAGCACGGGGCAGCCAATGCGCTCAGCCTCGGCTGTCGCCTCCTCGGGGCTTTTGAGCAAATCGCAGCCCGGCACGATGGGCACGCCCGCCGCGGCAGCCGTTCGGCGTGCGGCGTCCTTGTCGCCCATGCTGTCGATCACCTCGGCCGAAGGACCGACAAACGCCAGGCCATATTTGTCGCAGTCGCGCACAAAGCTCGCCTTCTCGGAAAAGAAGCCATAGCCGGGATGGATCGCCTTTGCCCCCGACTTCACGGCACAGGTGAGCACGGCATCGTCGTTGAGGTAGCTCTCGGCAAGACGTGGGCCGCCGATGCAATACGCCTCCTCGGCAAGCTGCACGTGCAGCGCGTCCGCATCGGCCGTGGAGTAGACGGCGACGGTCTTGATGCCCATATCGCGGCACGCGCGGATAACACGGACCGCGACTTCTCCGCGGTTGGCGATGAGCACTTTGTCGAACATGAAGCCTTCCTTAACTTTCGTGCATGAGTGCAAAAGACATATCGGCGCGGCAGCAAACCTCACCGTTGACGCTCGCAATACCCGTCGCAAAGCGGAACGGCCCGCGCGCACGCGTGATGGTGCACACCAGATCAACCGTGTCGCCCGGGCGCACCGGACGCTTAAAGCGCACCTTATCGAGGCTCGTATAGAACGGCGTCGCGCCGCGCGCCTCCCCATCGCCCATCAGCAGCACGCAGCAGTTTTGGGCGAGCATCTCGCACTGGATCACGCCGGGGACGACCGGGTTTCCCGGAAAATGCCCCTGCAAAAAGTACTCGTCGCCCGTAATCGTGATCTTGCCGTGGGCCTCGTCGCCCACCAGCTCGGCTTCGTCGAGCAAGAGCATCGGCTCGCGATGCGGCAACAGCTCCTTGAGCTCTTCTTTGTTCATGGATATCACCTATCCGATCCTCATGAGGCAGCTGCCGAACTCCACGAGGTCGCCGTCGGCCACGCAGATCTCGAGCACCTCGCCATCCGCCTCTGCCGTCACCTCGTTGAGAACCTTCATGGCCTCGATGATGCAGAGGGTCTC
>CATZTY010000099.1 GCA_958424475.1 uncultured Collinsella sp. | reverse complement strand
GCCCGGCTCGGCGGTAAACGACACGTCGCGCATAAGCGGCTTGTCGGGCGAATAGCCAAAGCGCACGTGCTCAAAAGCGACGCGGCCCTCAATGCGACCCGGCAGCTTGGCGGCCTCGTCCGGCAGCGGATCGGCCTCCATCTCTGGTTCATCGAGCAGGTCGAACACGCGCTCCGCACTCGCCAGCGCGCTCTGCAGCGAGTTGAAAGTGAACGACAGCTGCGTCATGGGTTCGGACGCCTCGTAGATAAACTGGAAGAACGCCTGGAACACGCCGACGGTCATGTGGCCGGCGACCAGCATGCTGCAGCCCACGAGCGCGATCACGATCTGCGCCAGGCGACCAATAAAGCGAACCGCGGGTCCGACGGCGTTGATCATAAAGTCGGCCTTGGTGCTCACGCGCGCCAGCTCGCCCGAGGCCTCGTGCACCTCAGCGGAGCTCTGACGCTCGCGGTTAAACGCGCGAATCACCAGACGGCCCGAATAGCCTTCCTCGACCGCACTCGTAATCTTGGACACCCACTCCTGGCGCTCGCCGGTCACGTCATGTGTGCGACGCGAGACGACCTTCGTCACCAGCAGCGACAGTGCCGTAAAGAACAGAAAGACGAGCGTAAGCTGCACGCTGAACACGAACATCACGCTCACAGCACCAACAACCGTGCCGATCGACACGAGCAGCTGCAGCAATCCGCGCTGCATGCTCTCGGACATCTTGTCCAGGTCGTTGGTCGCGCGGCTGACGACCTCGCCGGGACGATGCGCGTCAAAATAGGCGAGCGGCAGACGGTTGAGCTTTTGCGCGATGCGGTTGCGCAGGCGCAGATTGAGGCGTTCGGCCACGCTCGACATCAAAAAGCTCTGGAGTGCGTAGAACGAGGCAGCGGCCGTCCAAATCATAAAGTAGATGAAGATGGTCCTGCCGCAGTTCTCCCAGGTGATGTTGAAGGTGGTATCGTTGGCAAACGCCACCTGAATGTGGCCCCACAGCTCATCGATCACGCGGGCGCTATATGCCGGCGCGGCGGTGTTAAAGATGGCATAGAACACAATGCTCGCGAACACGATATAGAAGCGCCAATGGTCGCCGGCAGCCTCGCTCCACAGGCGGCGCACCGTCGCCCAGGTGTCGCGGGGTTTCTCGTCCTCGTCCTCGTCGTCCACATCGCGCATGCGCTCTGCCTCGGCGCGGGCGCGCTCGTCCTCGGCGCGTTCGTTTTCCTCGTAGAGCGCTTGGCGGCGAGCCTCGCGCTCGGCTGCAGCCTTGGCGGCCTCGTCCAGCTCGGGTGCTACGGCAGCCGTTTCCTCAACCAGTCCCGCGGCAACGGCGTCATCAACGCCGCCCTGCTTCTTGAGCTCCTCGGCCATGCTACTCACCTCCCTTCATTTGCGATTCCGCGATGGCGCGGTACACCTCGCAGGTTTCCATAAGCTCGCCATGCGTGCCCAAGCCCACAACCTCTCCGTCCTTGAGCACGACAATCTGGTCGGCATGCAAGATCGTCGAGATGCGCTGCGCGATGATGAGCACCGCAGCGTCACGCGTCTCATCTTGCAACGCATGGCGCAGGGCCGCATCGGTCTTAAAGTCCAGAGCAGAAAAACTGTCATCGAAGATATATAGATTGGCATGCTTCATGAGCGCACGGGCGATTGCCAGACGCTGGCGCTGACCACCCGAGAAGTTCGTACCGCCCTGGGCAACCGGGGTATCGAGCCCCTGCGGTTGGTCGAGTACAAAGGTGCTCTGGGCAACCTCAAGCGCGTGAAGCATGTCGCCCTCGGTCGCGCCTTCGTTACCAAAGCGAAGGTTGCTCGCCACCGTGCCCGAGAACAGCCACGCCTTCTGCGGCACATAGGCAATGCGCCCGCGGATTTCGTCTTGCGTAAGCTCGCGCAGGTCCACACCATTCAGGCGAATGGAGCCCTTGGTAGCATCGTGGAAGCGCAGCAGAAGCTTTGCCACCGTCGATTTGCCCGAGCCTGTCGAGCCAACGATCGCAGTCGTCTGACCGCGACGGCAGGCAAAGCTCAGGTCGCACAGGGTGTCCTCGTCGGCATCGTCAAAGCGAAACGACATGTGGTCGAACACGGCCACCGCATCGGCTTCGTCTTGGGACTCGCGCGCCCCGTCATCCAGCGTGCGGTCACCGTCCACGATGCTCGGCTCGATCTCCAGCACCTGCTGCGCGCGGTTCAGACATGCGGCGGCGCGCGGAAGTGTCAGCACCACCATCTGGGCCATCATCACAAAGAACAGGATCAGAATTGCATACTCCAGCACCGCCGAGATACTCGCAATCTGCATGGCGTGGGCGCCTACGCGGTTGCCGCCCACCCACAGCACCGCCACCTCGGCGATGTTCATCAAAAAGAAGCTTGAGCTGTCGAGGCCCACAAACAGGTGGTTGACTTTGATGGCGTTGGCGGCGTATTCGCTAAACACCTCGTCCAGACGCCGTTCCTCGTGGCGCTCCTTGTTAAACGCACGGATGACGCGCACGCCCACAATATTTTCGCGCAGCACCACGTTCATGCGGTCGATAAAGCCCTGTAGGCGCATAAAAATCGGCGCCGCGTTGGCAACCGTAAAGACCGCCGCCACCAGCACAATCGCAACGACTACGCCCAGAAGCGTGCCCATGGCGGGATCGATAAACCAGGCGAAGATGATGCCCGCCACAGCCAAAAACGGCACGGGCAGCACCAACTGAATCGTCTGCAGAATCGCCTGCTGAATCACGTTGATGTCGTTGAGCGAGCGCGTGATCATCGATCCGGTGCCAAAGCGCTCAAAATCGCTGGCCGCGAGCTCGAGCGATTTGTCGTACACGGCATTGCGGATATCGCAAGCCACGTTGGCGGCCAGGCGCGCCGAAAGATAGCAGCCCAGCACCGTGCCGCCGCTAGCCATGCTGGTCGCAATAAACATGTATAGGCCGTTGCGTAAAATGTAGTCGACATCGCCCGTGGTAATACCGGTGTTGACCATGTTCGCCAGCATCGTGGGAACCAACAGCGTACCGACGTTATCCACCAGCAGCACCAGCAGCGTCACTGCGACAAGCCCTCGATATGGCTTTAGAAACCTCATTAACAGTCGCACGACTCCCCCTCACCTTGATTCTCGGCTTGGCTCTCGGCAGCGATATTCTGCTTAAATGTCTCGCACTCATCGCCGAGCACCTGAGAGAATTTGCCGATCAAGCGCATAATCTCGCGCTGCTCACATGGCTCAAGCGCGCCAAAGGCTCGCTGCTCGGCCTTGAGTGCCGGCAGCGCATAACGCTCGGCAAATCGCCTGTCCTCTTCGGTCAGGCTCACAACCTTGTTCTTACGACTGCCTTCGGCAAACTCCAACGTTGCGAAGCCCCGCGCCGTCAAGGTTTTAATTGCCGAGTTGATGGTCTGCTTGCTGTAGAACCATTCGCTTGTCAGACGGCTTACGGCAATACTGCCGCCCGCCGCGCTGGTGTCGACGAGCATCCAATAGGCGCAGTCCGAAAGGCCGCAGGCGCGCGAGAACTCCGAATAGATATGGTCGAGTCCATTGAGCAACCGATCGAAGTCGACCAGCGTAACCGCACTATTCATCTATCCCACCATTCAATTGTCCAATTTTTGACCAATTATGTGTCTCTAGATTAGTCCGAGTTTTGACTATCGCCAACAGGCTCTCCGCAAATGCGTGCATTTTTATGGCCTATCGACAGAAAAAGACCGCCGGCGCGGGGGCGGCGCCAGCGGTCACGTGAAAATCGAGTTTTATTGCCTGTTAAGCGGCGACGGCCTCATAGACCGTAGCGCCCGAGAAGCTGTCATGCAGGCTCTTGCCGGCAATCCACGGCAGCTCGACGACCTCGCAGACCGTGTTGACCAGCTCGGAGCAGTCAGTAAAGTGGCCCTTGTCGTTGAGGGCCTCGCAATCCTGAACACGCCAATAGCCATCGGTGTGCGTGATGTAGTACTCGTGATCGTTGATCGACACGAAAGCGCGCGTCTTGGAACGCAGCAGCTTCAGAAATCCTTCGAAATCGGTCTCGACGACATCTCCAGCCTGGAACATGATGTTACCTCCTGGCCCGGCGCCACCACGGCGCATTGATAAACGTTGGTACTCCTTTAGTAAAACCTTTATCAAGGGTTATGCGTTCGTCATTTAGGCAAGTGGTAAAAAACCGCAGGGTAGACGGGATAAAACGTTTAACCATCCCATTTGTTTGTCACATTCTGAAGGTACTTTTATGCAAACCTACTTTCCCAATTGGAATCTATCCTTTTGGCCGGGCAATTGACCGTCTATCGTTTAAGCCCGACGGGTATGAACGGGGCATCTGCAACGCCACCGCAAGGAGACACCATGGAGACTATCGAAGCACTCATTCACCGCCGCAGCTGCCGCAACTACAGCGATCGTCCCGTCGAGGCTGAAAAGCTTGCACGTATTATCGAAGCCGGCCAATATGCACCGAGCGGCATGGGCCGCCAGCCGGTGACGTTTGTCGCCGTCACCGACCCCGCGACCGTCGAGCGTCTCTCACAGCTCAACGCCCAGGCCATGGACAGCAACAGCGACCCCTTCTATGGCGCCAAGACCGTTGTGGTGGTGCTGGTTGACCGCAGCGTGCCCACACATCTGGAAGACGGCTCGCTCGCCATGGGCAACTTGCTCAACGCCGCCTATGCGCTGGGTGTCGATTCGTGCTGGATTCACCGCGCGCATGAGGTCTTTGACTCGCCCGAGGGCCTGGAGCTGCTGGCCAGCTGGGGCCTGCCCGCCGACGGCAGCCTGCGCGGCGTCGGCCACTGCATTCTGGGCTATGCCGAGGACACGCTACCCGAGGCAAAGCCGCGCCGCGACAACGTGGTGTATGTGAAGTAGTACAGGAGCGTCAGC
>CATZTY010000098.1 GCA_958424475.1 uncultured Collinsella sp. | reverse complement strand
CTTTCATGCAGCAGGGGCTCTCAATGTTTTTATGTCCTGCTCATATCGTCTGTGTCTCGAGGACTCGTTAACGCCCTGAAATAGAGCTATCTTCGGCATCGGTTTCTCGTCAAAAACTAAGTGAGTAGACTTTTTGGAACTTGCCGAGCACACCATCCATATTGCTTTATAAAGCCGCAGGTAAATGACTTGTTGCAAAACGGCCTGGTCGCCAAAGTGCCAAAAGTCTACTCACTTAGAACCGTAGCCGTCCACGATCGAGCTGTTTTGTGTCTAACGGGCATCTTTCCGTCGATTACTCCCAATTTTGTCCAGTCAACGAATAGTTCAGACCTGAGTAATGTCTCAGCCCTTTGCTCATCTGAGCTTTTATCACGATATTCAGCATCGAGCATCCTGCATATGGCCTTAACGATCGCGCGGAATCTATCCTCATCGGATATCTGTCTGTGTGTCAGGAGAAGTACATCGTAGCCCATGGTTTGAAGGGCTGTCATGCGGTCAGCGTCACGCAAGCCATCCCCTGCGCGTCCGTGCGAGGCCTTTCCCTGACATTCAATGGCCACCTGTCGCCTGCCGTCCGGCGAAGAAAGAAGTAGGTCGATATATACACGGGACTTTCCCACAATCGCTCGAGCACTTGTGCTTAACGTCACTTCGACATTGAGCTCTATGCCGCAAAACCCTTCGCCTCCCAGGGCTCGCGGCAGTCCAAGCAACAAATACGCCTCGACCTCAAAAGGCGACGCGGCACCCAATGGAACGAGTTGCGATACCGCCATAAATCTATTGCCGCAACGCATCCCGCAAACATCTGAACAAAAACGGTCAAGGTCTCCGCCCAAAACCAAAGCGTCTCGACGCCATAAATTTGAGGCGGTGCCGTCCTCGGATGGGCAGCGCACCCAACCGAACGTTGTCGAAATCGCGCCCGAATCAATTGCACGCGAAAGCTCCGCCTCAAGTGCCGCCGGCAGGGCACACACCGCAAACAAGCCACACATCTCCGCCAATACCAAAAGAAGCTGAAGATCCGTCAGATGCCGCGACATGATGAATGCCGTCAGTAGAGGAGACGTAATCAAAAACCCATGCTCCGTTTCCAGCACGGATTCCCTGGGAAGCTCACCAAGAAACAGCCGCTGCCTAATGCTGGCAGGACAAGTCCGTTTGTTTCTCGTCCGAACCAATGTATACAACGGAAAACCGAGCGCGACCGCAGCCGTCGGGTTGCGGGCGAGATCATATCGCTGCCGGTCTTCTTCCGGTCGTGGAAGCGGCGGACACAAAGCGCGGACTTGAGGAGGCAAACGCCAGTACCTAAAAGCCGATATGTCACAAAGTAGATCCTTCATAGGCACAGGAAAACACGAATTTCAACCCAGTCAGTCACGCATTGGCGCGAACGCACCAAAAATGGCACCGAACGGACTGCTAAGTTTTCAACAGCCCTCCCCAACTGACCAAAAGCTTGCCAAGAGCTGGACGAAGTTCTGTTGAAAACCCCATTTTTTTCTCATGCAGAAGCTTTGCGCGGCAAGTGAGTAGACCTTTTTAAACATCCCGAGCAGGCCGGTCATCCTGCTTTTCAAAACCGCAGGTAGATAGCTTGTTACAAAACTGCCTGGTCGCCAAAGTTCCAAAAGTCTACTCACTTAGGTTGCAGAATGTCCCCCATTAACTGCAATTCCAAGGTAGTTAGCACTTTTGAACTCAGATCGTCATGCTGGACAAGAATTTGAGTTGAGTTTTCAGGGACAGATGCGCCATCGGCACACCAATAACAGTCACTGATATCGACAAAAGGGATACTCGAGCGCGTGAGGGCCCGCACAAAAGAGCTTCCGCCCGCTCCGCGTTCCGCAACCACGGTACAGTAAAGGCCCGCATCTGCCTGCTCGATCGAGACCTCCCCTGCCGGAAACGCTTTCCGCACAAGCGACGTCAGGCCATCACGCGCCTCGCGAGCACGAACGCGCACGCGGTTCACATGTCGCTCGTAATCACCCGATTCCAGCAAACGCGCCAAAGCGACCTGGTCAACAGAGCTCACCGACGAGGCGTAGAAACCAAGGTTGCGCCTAAACCGCTCCATTAGCTCATCGGGCAACACCATATACGCCAAACGCAACGCCGATGAAAGGCTCTTCGAAAACGTGTTGGTGTAGATAACCGACTGGGCGGCATCGATCGATGCGAGCGCGGGAATCGGCTTCCCGGCAAGGCGAAACTCACAATCAAAGTCATCTTCGATGAGATACCGACCTGGTCGCTCGGCGGCCCAGCTCAGAAGCGCATAGCGACGCGCAATGCTCGTCACAAGGCCGGTCGGATACTGATGGGACGGCATCAGGTGAAGGACATCGGTCCCGCTTTTCTGCAGAGTGCTCAAGTCCACGCCCTCGTCATCCAACGGGATATGTCGAACTTTGCAGCCCATAGCCTGATAGATACGCGTCAGACGCAAATAGCCCGGGTCCTCAACGGCATACACCTTGTCGGCTCCAAGCAACTGAACCAACATGGTATCGAGCAGCTGGGCGCCTGCACCGATAACAATGTTGTTGGGATCGACATTCATGCCCCTTGTCCCGCGCAGATGGTGAGCAATTGCGCGTCGCAGCCGAGCAGTGCCCTGCGCCGGTGCGGGCGAAAAGATTTCGCGCTCGTCTTCGGATGCCAGCGTCGCCCGTAGCGCGCTTTGCCAAAGCCGCGCCGCCTCCAAAGCGGAAGGAGAAAGCGCATCGAATCGCTCGACCTGTCCGTTGACATCATGCGCGCTAGGACCCGCAGAGACAGTATCTCGGTCGATGCCCTCCGTAGCCGAAGCCAAAACCGGTGCATCCGGAAGCTCGCAAGCGTAGTAGCCACGACGCGGCATTGAGCAAATATAGCCCTCGGCAAGTAACTGGCTATATGCATTCTCGATGGTAATGACACTGATTCCCAGATGACTGGCAAAGGCGCGCTTAGACGGAAGATGCTCCCCCGCCGCAATACGTCCAGCAACGATATCATCTCGAATTTGCTGGTAAACATACTCATAAAGCGATGCTTCGCCGCGTTTTTCCAAATTGTAGTCAAGCATGAGTTTGCCACCTGACCTTATCGAGCTGTTCAATCTGGTATTAGTCTGACCTTGTTATTATCTCGAAAACTGAGTATTTCGCCATACCCAGCTCCCCGATAGGATGTTCCGTCAAGCAATGCACATGCCAACCAAGGGAGCAACCATGGCAGAACAGACCAGCAAGGCCGATCGCGTCAAACTCAATCGCGAACTCGCGCAGATGCTCAAGGGCGGCGTCATCATGGACGTCACCACGCCCGAGCAGGCACGCATCGCCGAGGAGGCGGGCGCCTGCGCCGTCATGGCACTCGAGCGCATTCCGGCCGACATCCGCGCCGCAGGCGGCGTCTCGCGCATGAGCGACCCCAAGATGATCAAGGGCATCCAAGAGGCCGTCTCCATCCCTGTTATGGCCAAGTGCCGCATCGGTCACATTGTCGAGGCGCAGGTCCTGCAGGCCATCGAGATCGATTACATCGACGAGTCCGAGGTTCTCTCCCCTGCCGATGACGTCTATCACATCGACAAGACCCAGTTTGACGTGCCGTTTGTCTGTGGCGCCCGCAATCTGGGCGAGGCGCTGCGCCGTGTTGCCGAGGGCGCCACGATGATTCGCACCAAGGGCGAGCCGGGCACGGGCGACGTCGTTCAGGCCGTGCGCCACATGCGCAAGATCCAAAAGCAGATCCGCGACGTTGTTGCCCTTCGCGATGACGAGCTCTTTGAGGCAGCCAAGCAACTGCAGGTTCCGGTCGAGCTGGTGCGCGAGGTCCATGCCACGGGAAAGCTTCCCGTCGTGAACTTTGCCGCCGGCGGCGTGGCAACCCCTGCCGATGCTGCGCTGATGATGCAGCTGGGTGCCGAGGGCGTCTTTGTCGGCTCGGGCATCTTTAAGAGCGGCGACCCCGCCAAGCGCGCCGCCGCCATCGTCAAGGCCGTGGCAAACTTTACCGATGCCAAGCTCATTGCCGAGCTTTCGGAGGACCTGGGCGAGGCCATGGTGGGCATCAACGCCGACGAAATCGAGATCATCATGGAGGAGCGCGGGCGCTAGTCCAGCAGAAAGGATCGCACATGAGCGATTATGCAGACCAAACGGTCGCCGTGCTGGCGGTCCAAGGCGCTTTTGCCGAGCACGAGGCAAGACTATCCGAGCTGGGCGCACACTGTATTGAGCTGAGGCAGGCGGCCGATTTGCAGCAGAACTTTGATCGCCTGGTCCTCCCTGGCGGCGAGTCCACCGTTCAGGGGAAGCTGCTTGGTGAGTTGGGCATGCTCGAGGAGCTTCGTGCCCGTATCGCTGAAGGCATGCCCGTCCTGGGCACCTGCGCCGGCCTGATTCTACTGGCTCACGACCTTGCCGCCCATGACGATAAGGGCACGCCGCGTTTGGCAACCATGGATATACTTGTCGAGCGCAATGCCTACGGCAGACAGCTCGGCAGCTTTCGGACCAGGGGGCAGGTATCCGGCATCAACGGTGAAGTGCCGCTGACGTTTATCCGCGCGCCCCGCATCGTCGAAGTGCACGGCGACACTGAGGCCCTAGCAAAAGTCGATGGCCGCATCGTCGCCGCCCGCCAAGGCAACCAGCTCGGCGTAACCTTCCACCCCGAGCTCGACGAAGACACCCGCCCCCACGAACTCTTCCTCCAAATGTAGGCATCGAAATCATCACACGAAACGAGAGTGGACAATCTCCCACCTTGAGCATGAATGCAGGCTCAAACCGGGAGATTATCCACTCTCATGCTACGTAGTCGTTGGGTGTTCTTAAACGACTAGTCAAACAAGAACGTCCCCAACGACCACCAAAATAAACCTGTCCCTTTTTGGCAGGCTTTGATCATGGCAATGT
>CATZTY010000097.1 GCA_958424475.1 uncultured Collinsella sp. | reverse complement strand
CCTGGTATGGCAAGGTGACGTGAAACAAGGCGGCGCTGACCTTCTGGTCGCGCCGCCGAAGTTGAACGTCAGATTGCCGTGCCAGGGCCCCTCGCAGCGTCAAGAAGACCGCCGTTCGGTAGAACGGCGGAATTTAGCTGTTCAGCATGCGGTCGAAGCTTCCCGAGTCGCCATCCCGATAGTCGGCGGTCATCAGAATCTCCTGCGGAATGCGCCCGCCCTCGCGCAGCACGTTGCGGAACTGCACGCGCGTAACCATGGGCAGATCCTTGATCGTCGCCGCCAGGTTCTGCGGCACGCCCTGGTTGGCAGCCGCGGGCTCGCACGCGCCGCCGGCCTTCACGCGACGCTTATGCTCGGCGAGCATGGCGCGGTACATGCCGGCATGCAGGCGAATCTCAACCACATTGGCATTGCGAGTCTGCTCGACAATGCGCGCGCCCTCGCGATCGATATCGCCTACGTAGTAGACGTAGTTAAAGCGATAGCCAATCTCGGCCAGATAATCGTCCAAGGCATGCGAGACGCTCGCCTTGCATCCGCCGCCAAAAATCACGCCGCCCACCTTGATGCCAAAGAGCTTGGCGTGCTTGCGGCCACGCAGCAGCTTGACGATCTCGTCGTAGGTGTCCAGGTTCTCGACCATAATGAACGGCTTGTCGGCGCCCAGCGTAAAGAAGCCCGTAAAATGCACGGGGCGATTGGGGGCGACCTTGATCGCCTGCATGCTGATGCCCTTTTCGGTCATACGCCTGATCAGGCGCTCACCGTGCTTGCCGTCAAAAGCCTTCTCGTCGTTAAAGATCTGGTAGGCACGCTGACGGCGCGAGGCAACCGGCGTATCGGCACCTCGGTTCTGCTCGATCCAAGCCTGGATGATTGCGATTTCCTCGGCAATCTTGCGGTTGGACATCTCGTTGTGCTGAGTGCGCTGCGGAGCCTTTTTGCCGTCCTTGCCCTCGACCTTTACGATCTGTGTCTGCTGCTCCTTGATCTTGGAGAGCGCCATAGGCGTGGGGACAACCTTGAACAGCTGCCTGCCTAAAACGCGGGCAAGGGCAAGCGCCGAGACCTCGCCGTGGGCGGCCGACTCGGGCTGCTGGGCAGCAGTATCTACTGCGGCAGACTCCGGCTTCTTCTGAGACTTGCGCTTAGAATCGCCTTGGGGATTGCGCTCGCGCTTCGGCATAGACGCCTGCTTCTGCGGACGATCGGACTTGCTCTCCTTCGCTGACTGGCGCTTAGGCTGCCCCGAAGAAACCTCGGCCTTCGCATCCTCGTTCTGCGGCGTGGTCTTCTCGGTTGCAGTCTCGGCATGGGAACTGCGGCCCCCACGATGGCGACGGCGGCGAGGCTTGCTCGACGCGCCCTGCTCCGTCTGCTCATCAGTAGGCTGCTGGCCCTTGGCCTCGGCATCAACCTCAAGCTGCGGCTCAACAGGCTTTTGCTCGCGAGCCACCGGCTCAACGGCCTTCTCGTCCTTCTCGCCCTGAGTGGTCGAAGCCGGTTCGCTCTTCTCCTGACGCCTTACGGGATACGCGCGCCCCTCAAAACCACGTCCGGGACGGCATGAACCCGGAGCCTTCTTGGCCGGTTCATCGGACGCGTCAGCAGCCTCGACGGAATCCTGGACCTCGCATGCGGCACCTCGCTGCTCGGCCTTAAAGTGGGCACCGCGGCGACGCTTGGGCTCCTGGATCTCAGCATGCTCTTGAGCGAGAGTCGGCTCCTGCATCCCGACGGGCTTTTCCTCGACGGCCTCAGCATCCGTCTCACCCTTTTGAGCAACGGCGCGACGGAAGCGCTCCTGCTGGGCGCGGCGCTGCGCATCGCGCTTGCCACCCCCGCCAAAACCGCCGCGTCCTGCCTTGGCCGTAAAGGCACGCACGACGTTCTTATCGAGCAACTCATCGGTATCGACATGCTCACGCGGAGCAGCTTCTTCCACAGCAGGCACGTCAGCGGAATCCTCGACGACAAAACCCTCGACGGACTCGGCAGGCTGCTCTTGGGCATCGCGGATCTCGGCATTGATGGTATAGAACGCCGGGCGCCCGTTAATGCCGCTACCCTCGATCTTGGTCACGATATTTGCCGCGATAAGCTCATCGCGCATCGCCTTGGTGTCACATTCCTTATCGACGGAGCGGAAAATCTGCGCCAGCGCGCTCGACTTAATCTTGAGTGCCTTGCGGCAAAGCAGGTCGTAGGCAACCAGCTTTGCCCGCTCGGCAGAAAGCGACGTTTGTCCGCTCAGACGCTCAGCCAGAGCATCGACATTTTGTTGGTTATCGGAATATACCGTCTTGGCCACGGGGCCCCTTTCATATGCACACATATACGTCCATATGGTACAACGCGCGCCCTTATCCATGCAAAACATCTGCGAGAACACTCGAGCGTCACCCGCTTTTGCATGAAAAAAAGACCGAGCCCGCGAAGTCGCGGACCCGGTCTTTCCGAGTCATATAGATGTGACGTTCAACTCGCCAGGTCGACTAAGCCTTGGCGGCCTCGGCGTCGACGGGAGCCTCGGCAGCAGCAGTGCGGCCATACTCGGCCTTGCCCATCTCGGACCACTCGGGATCCTCGTCAGGCATGGAACCGGCCTCCTTGCCGAAGAACTCCTTGAGGCAGTTAACGGCAACGATGAGGCCCAGGACCATCAGCAGAACGGCAAAGACGAGCTGCAGGCCCTTGGTGGCGGCAACGGAGACGGCGGCCGTGGTGGCGGTAGCCGGGATGGTACCGAAGAAGCCGTAAGCCTGGACGGCGGTCATGCAGCCCATGGCGCTCTGCACCAGCGAGGTGAAGGTGCAGCAGAGCAGGAAGACGACGGGCACGTAGAGCATCCAACCCTTGCGGCCGGTACACTTGCAGAACACGGCGAGGGTGATCATGGTCATGCCGCCGAGCAGCTGGTTGGAAGCACCAAAGAGCGGCCAGATGTTGGCATAGCCACCAAAAGCGAGGGCGAGACCGGGAAGCAGGGTAACGACCGTGGCGAACCAGGGGTTGCCGAGGACCTTCATGTAGCCGGCCTTGGACTCGATGGCCAGGGCATCGTTGGTCTGGGCAAAGAACTCGGAGAACGAAGTGCGGGCGATGCGGGCGACGGCGTCGAGCGAGGTCAGGGCCAGAGCGGAGACGTTCATGGTCATAAAGACGGTAGCGAGCGTGCCGTCAACACCGAAGGCCTGCATACCGCGGGAGATGCCAGCGGCGAAGATCTGGAACGGGGTGGAAGCGACACCGGCGTTGAGGGCGCCGGTACCGGCGGTGTTCATGTCGGAGAACATGATGCCGGCGACGATGATGGCAAGGATGCCGACGAAGGACTCGACGATCATGGCGCCGTAACCGACCTTGACGGCGTCCTGCTCCTTCTCGACCTGCTTAGAAGAGGTGCCGGAAGAAACGAGGCTGTGGAAACCGGAGAGAGCACCGCAAGCGACGGAGACGAACAGGACCGGGAACATCATGCCGGAGGCAGTGGAGAAGCCGGTGAAGACCGGAGCGGTGATAGTGGCCTGACCGTTGACGCCCAGGACGACGATGCCGAGGACAGCGCAGACGATCATGACGATCATCATGATGGAAGTGAGGTAGTCACGCGGGGTCTTGAGCATCTGGATGGGCATAGCGCCAGCGAAGACCAGGTAGACCATGACGACGGCGAACCACTGGAACTTATCCAGGTAGACCGGGAACTGCATACCGACGGCGAACATGAGAACCATGAGGACCACGCCGGTGACGAACTCGGCAGCGCCGGTGAGGTTGAACTTCTTCTGGGCCCAACCAAAGGCGATAGCGACGAAGGTGAACAGGATGGAGATGGTACCAGCGCAGCCGGCGGCATAGGACTTGGTGAAGTCGATGGCACCGGTAGCAGCACCAGAAGCGTCAACGGCCGGGGTGAACATGAACGTCTTGCAGACCATGTCGGTGAAAGCGGCGATGACGATGATGCAGAACAGCCAGCAGAACAGCAGGAACAGGCGACGGCCGGTCTTGCCGATGTACTTCTCGATGAGCTGAGCGAGCGACTTGCCGTTGTTCTTCATCGAAGCGTACAGGGCACCAAAGTCGTGGACGGCACCAAAGAAGATGCCGCCGACGAGGACCCAGAGCACGACGGGCAGCCAGCCAAAGGCCATGGCGACGATCGTACCCGTGACAGGGCCAGCACCGCAGATCGAGCTGAACTGGTGCGAGAACGCGGTGAAGGCGGAGACGGGCGAGAAGCTGTTGCCGTCCTTCATGCGCTTGGCCGGCGTGAGGGCATCCTTGTCAACGCCCCACTTGTTGGCCAGCCAGCGGCCATAGCCCAGATAGCCGCAGGCGAGCACCGCCGCGGCCACAACCATGAGCAAAACTCCGTTCATTACATTTCCTCCTCTAAAAAGAACTTCCTAGACATAAAAATGAGGGCCGTCGGTTGCGCTCGACGGCCCTCATCTTCATCAGCCGCCCGTTATCGTACGGGCTAGCTGTATGTGCTAACCCGCATCAGATAATTACTACGCTGATAATGTTTAGCTGATGCGTGAACATGTCTAAGAAATCCTCTTCAATCATGATGCGAACGATCCGTGCGTGTTCACATCCCCCAGTGGTTGAAAAGGAGTATGAAACTTTAGTTACCTAAAGTCAACGCAAATTTGTAATGAATTTTCAACTTTTTTGAATTTCTCGGTATAAAACGCCATTGACCTCGGACTTTACCCCACGACAGTTTTTGCTTGAGAGATGCCCCTGAGAGCCGCGGGAGCCGGGCGGCGCATATGAACTTTCCTGCTCTACAGTCCTGCGCAAGACGGAAAGCACATTAAGTGCTTTCCTTTGCGTGCGGAACTCGCGATAAAGTTCATATGCGCCGCCCGGCTCCCGCGGCTCTCAGGGGCTCCCATCCCAAATGCGGAGCAAAGCTCCGCACACCATCTTTTTCTTTCAGCTAAAGCACGCCGGAAATTCGACGCTGGCTTGTTAACCTTGCTGGACGTTGTCGACGCCAAACCAGCTCGGAAGCTATATTGATACAGAAAGGTCCCCGACCGGAGGGGCCGGATATAAGGTTTATCGCGAGTTCCGCACGCAAAGAAGGCCACT
>CATZTY010000096.1 GCA_958424475.1 uncultured Collinsella sp. | reverse complement strand
CCTGGCGACGAATGCCGTTGGTCGTGGTTTCCAAAAAGATAATCGTCTGCAGGCGTTCGATATCCTCGTGCGAGCAGATCACCTGCAGCTGCCAACCGGGGCGGCTTTTTTTGCAGTAGAGGGGCAGCCAGTGCACCTCGCGCGCACCCGCCTCGCGCAGGCGGTCGGCAGCGTAGGCGAGCACCTCGGGCGATGCGTCGTCGATATCGCATTCCAACTTGACGATGGTTTCGGGTGCATCGGTCTCGCGGGACAGCGGGGATGTGCTATCGCATGGCATACGGTCCGACTCCTTTCCGCACGGGCTCGTTTTGTTCATCCAAACGCTAGCACATCGGACGTGGCACAGGCGTGACTTTCGTCCGCCGCCGCCCTCGCCCCTATCCAAACATGTACATCAGCCTCCAAACATGTCATTTTCTGCAGCTTTTGGAGGCTGATGTACATGTTTTGAGAGCGCAAGCGAGGCCGCACCGCGCGTCGCGCAGCCTTTCCAATCGATTTCGACCCCCGGCGTGTCCGGCGTGTTGAGAGCTGCGCCATTACAATGAAGCGGATTCGCTTGACGCAAAGGAGCTGCCATGTCTGCTTGCCCGTTGGTCGATTGCCACACCCACACCTCGTTTTCGGACGGACATGCCTCGTTTGAGGAAAACGTCCGCGCTGCCGCGGCCGCTGGCTGCCGGATCATGGTCTCGACCGACCACCTCACCTTACCCGCCAGCATGGATGCCAACTGCGAGGTGCAGGTTGTCGAGGGCGACCTGCCGGCACATCGTCTGGCTTTTGAGGATGCCCGCAAGCTTGCCGCGCAGATCGCGTCGGAGCTCGAGCTTATCTATGGCTTTGAATGCGATTGGTACGAGGGCTGCGAGCCTTTGGTTGAGCGCTGGTCCCGGGGCGCCGTCGTGCGCCTGGGCAGTGTGCATTGGATTGGCAACCCAGGCGATATCATGGCCGGCGCCGCGGGTACGGCGGGAACGGAAAACGTCGCTCGTCCCGATACACCCGATTCCCTTTGCGGTTGGATCGACGACGACACCAACCTGCACGTTTGGGATAACTTAGGCGTGCGCGGCGTGTGGGAGCGCTACGTCGATGACTGGTGCCGCGCCTGCGAGAGCCCGCTCAACTTTGATGTAATGGCCCACCCCGACCTGGTCATGCGCTTTTCGAAGGAAGGCTTTGCGCCCGATTTTGACCCCGCGCCGTTTTGGGAGCAGATGGCCGAATGCGCCCACGATATGGGTCGCCGCGTTGAGGTCTCGACCGCCGCGCCGCGCAAGGGCCTCGACGACTATTACCCCTCGACGGGGCTGTTGCGCTGCTTCGCCCACGCCGAGGTACCCATCACCTTTGGCTCGGACGCACACCGAGCCTGCGACATCTGCTGGAATATCCGCGAGGCACAAGCCCACACCTACGACTGCGGCTACCGAACCTTCGGCATCCCCCACCTCACCGGAGAATGGGAGTCCACGCCCCTCGCCTAACCATCCCTTCATAAGTTGCGGTGGAATAGGGATTGTTTTGCCTGATGAAGCGCTTAAACAGTCCCTATTTCACCGCAACTTCCATGACCCCGTTACACCAACAAAGACTGTCCCAAACGACTAGTCGTTTAAGAACGTCCCCAATGACTAGTGGCGGCGGGCGTTGAGTTCGCCGGCCAGTTCGTCGAGGGTGATGCCGTAGCGCTCGAGCGTCACGAGCAGATGGTAGACCAGGTCGCCGGCTTCGTAGCGAATGTGGTCGTGGTCGTTATCCTTGCAGGCCATGATCACCTCGCTTGCCTCCTCGGCAAGCTTCTTGAGCAGCTCGTCCTCGACGTCGGTCAGCAGACGCGCGGTATAGCTCTCCTGCGGCGATGCATCACGACGACCGTGAATCACCTCGGCCAGACCTGTCAGCGTCTCACCGATATTTCCATCCTGAACGTTTGCGGTGCGCACACCCATGGTTCAATCCTTTCTGGTGGCCGAGCGTCTAATCGAGCGCCCGCCCTACGCGAGTTTCTTAAAGAAGCAGGTACGGTTGCCGGTATGGCAGGCCGGGCCCGGCGAGTCGACCTTGACCAGCAGCGTATCGCTATCGCAGTCGGCCCAAAGCTCCTTGACCGCCTGCATGTTGCCGCTCGTCGCGCCCTTGTTCCAGAGCTCCTGGCGGCTGCGGCTCCAAAACCACGTGGTGCCGGTCTTGAGCGTCAGCCCCACCGACTCCTCGTTCATCCAAGCAACCATAAGCACCTCGCCGGTGTCATACTGCTGAACAACACAAGGAATCAATCCTTTGGCGTCGTATTTAAGATCCGCTGGAGTAGTAATTTCTCTCATTTCAATTCCCCAATTTAAACATCGCCGGTCGGCGAGGGTTGTCCAGGTGCCGCAGGTTGCCGCGAAAGAGGAGCGACGCGTACTTTGGTACGCGAGCGACGGTTTGAGCGGCAAGATGCGGTGCCTGGGCAAGCCGCAGCGAAGCCCGCAGCATTAGAAGTCCAACCTCACAGGAATACCTTGAGAAGCCATATACTCTTTGACTTCGCGAATGCTGAAGGTTCCAAAGTGAAAGACGCTGGCCGCCAGCACGGCATCGGCCTCGCCCTCAATCACACCCTCGGCAAAATGCTCGAGCGTACCCACGCCGCCGCTCGCGATGACGGGAATCGGTACCGCGCGCGCCACGGCGCGAGTGAGCGCCAGGTCAAAGCCGGCCTTGGTGCCGTCGCGATCCATACTGGTGAGCAAGATCTCGCCGGCGCCGCGACGAGCCGCCTCCTCGGCCCACGCCACCGCGTCGATACCCGTAGCGTTGCGGCCGCCCGCCGTAAAGACCTCCCACTTATCGGCGCCCGGCTCCCCGGGCAGCCCCACGCGCTTGGCATCGATCGCCACGACCACGGCCTGGCTGCCAAACGCCACGGCAGCCTGGCTGATTAGCGTCGGGTCACGCACGGCGGCAGAGTTGAGCGACACCTTGTCGGCACCGGCTGCAACCATGGTGCGCATGCCCGCCAGGTCGCGAAAGCCGCCGCCCACGGTATAGGGAATGGTCAGCTCCTCGGCCGCATGCGCCGCCATCTCGATAGTCGTCGCACGGTTATCGCTCGTCGCGGTAATGTCCAAAAATACGACCTCGTCCGCACCCTCGCGGTCGTAGGCGCGGGCCAGCTCCACCGGATCGCCGGCATCGCGCAAGCTCACAAAGTTGACGCCCTTGACCACACGGCCGTCCTTGACGTCCAGGCAGGGAATTACGCGCTTGGTAAGCATGGGCTACTCCTCCCCTCGAGCGGCGGCCAGCGCCTGGGCCAGCGTAAAGTTGCCCTCGTAGAGCGCACGACCGGTAATGGCGCCTTCAATCGCGCCCTCACCCACCGCGGCCAGCGCGCGGATGTCGTCGAGCGTCGAGATACCGCCCGACGCCACAACGGGAAAGCCCGCGACCTGCGCCACATGGCGATACGCCGCCACATCGATGCCCGTCTGCATGCCATCACGCGCGATGTCGGTATACACCAGATGCTTAAAGCCCAGCTCGGTAAGCTGCGCCACGGCATCGTCGAGTGCCACGCCCGCGCCGTCGCGCCAGCCGTTCACCTTAACCTGGCCGTCGCGCGCGGCAATGTCGGCGACCAACAGCTCGCCAAAGCCCCGGGCTGCCACCTCGGCAAAACCCGGCTCGGTCACGAGCACGGTGCCCAGCGCAATGCGGCGAGCACCATAGCCTGCCAGCTCATCGATGCGTGCGAGTGAGCGAACGCCGCCACCCACGTCCACGGACAGACCGTCGACGCCGCAGATGGCCTTAATCGCCGCCGAGTTGGCAGCGCATGTGTCCTCGTCCTCGCCAAAGGCAGCGGACAGGTCGACGACATGCACCCAGCTTGCGCCCTGCTCGGCAAACGAGCGGGCGACGGCCACGGGGTCATCGGAATATACCTTGCAGCGGGTGCGGTCGCCGCGCTCCAGGCGCACAACCTTGCCGCCGATCAGATCGATTGCGGGAAACAGAATCATCGGCCAACCTCCTCGACGATGCTGACGAAGTTCTTAAGGATGCGCTGACCCAGCGCGGAGGATTTCTCGGGATGGAACTGGCAGCCCCACACATTGCCGTGGCGCACGATGCACGGGAAACTCCGTGTATAGTGCGTGCGCGCCAACACATCGGTGTCATCGACGTCGCCGGCCACCGCGTAGCTGTGGGTGAAGTACATATTGGCGCCCTCGGCAAAACCGGCGAGCAGCGGATCGGCCGCGCCGGCAGGCGTCATGTGCACCTGATCCCAGCCCACGTGCGGGACCTTCAGACGGCTCGACTCCAGGTGCGTGCACGAGCCACGCATGATGCCCAGGCCATCGACCCAGGGACCGCCGGCCTGCTCGGAGGCATCGTCGTCCGCGTCCACGCCCTCGTCCGCAGGCACGCCCTCGTTGCCACGCTCAAAAAATAGCTGAAGACCCAGGCAGATGCCGAGCAGCGGAGTTCCGGCGGCAACGGCATCGAGCACGGCCACCTCCTCGCCGCTCTGGCGCATAAAGGCGATCGCGTCATAGAACGCGCCCACGCCCGGGATGACCAGGCCGTCGGCGTTGCGGATCTGCTCCGGATCGTCCGATGTGCAGGCGGCGGCACCGGCGCGCGCAAGCCCGCGCACGACGCTCGACAAGTTGCCCTTGTGGTAGTCGACCACCACGATCTTCGGTTCGCCCACGCGACCCCTCCACCTCTCATCATCCAAAACCACCACAAAGGGGACAGGCACCTTCGTGGTGGTTTTAGTTCTTTTGAACGTACCGCTCGCCAAACCACCACGAAGGTGCCTGTCCCCTTTGTGGTGGTTTTTGCCTTTGTGGCGGTTACAGTGAGCCCTTGGTGCTGGGGATGCCCTGCACGCGGGGATCGAGCTCGCAGGCGTGGCGCATCGTGCGGCCCACGGCCTTAAAGGCGGCCTCGATAATGTGATGCGAGTTGCCGCCCGCCAGCTCGCGCACGTGCAGCGTAAGTTTGGCATCGCGCGCAAAGGCATAGAAGAACTCGACGGCCAGCTCGGTATCGAAGCTGCCCACGCGCTCGGTCGGCACGGGCAGCTCGCAGTAGGCCTGGCCGCGACCCGAAATGTCCA
>CATZTY010000095.1 GCA_958424475.1 uncultured Collinsella sp. | reverse complement strand
AACATTCTTGGCTGTCTCTCCAAGCTTGCTATCAATAACTTGGTTGAAATCGACGGCATATAGCTGGTAGCCAAGTATTCGCGCTATTTGTTTCGTTGCTTCGGTCTTGCCAGTTCCTGACGCACCGTAAAAAAGAACAGTGTTTATGCCTGCATCTTTAGATAGCGCATTGAGTAGCCCCTGGATATCGTTTGCGATAGCCTGAGGAAGGGGTAGCGAGGTGTTGTTGCTGATTACCTTTTCTAAGAAGTCATATTGCTGTTCAGTGACTTCTTGCGGTACAAATGCGCGTGTCCTGGCAATGAGGGCCATGATGTAGCTTGCAAGCTCGGGTTGCCCGGACGTTTCGAAATCTTTCGCAATAATAGTGGCTGCGTTGTTGAATGCGATATCGTCGTGTTCCGAATGCGCTCGGATTAAATCGATGATGTCTGATCTCTTCATGTGTGCTCCTCTCCTTGTTCATATTGTATGAGACTGGATGAGACAAAGCAAGAATTATTGAACATGAGTGCAACGGAGTATGGTAGGATTGGGATGTCAAGATTCAAACTGTTGTAGATTGGAGGTGAGACTATGGCTACTCACCATGGAGGTAAGGTTGGCGCTGCTGCCAAGACACTCGCGAGCTCCTCGACGAGCAAAGCCGCGAAGACCGCGGCTGCGAAGACGCTGGTCAAACACCAGATTGCTAAGCATCGCTAGACGGCGGGCAAACGTAATGTAACAGTGAGGAGGTGATATACATGGCTTCGAAGGCGATTCGCGTAAAGATCCCGAAGTATCGAATTAGCTCAACAGGTGCGGTCAGGAAGATTGGGACGACAACGAAGACCGTAAAGGTAAAGATCCGCTAGGCCTTAGCGGCAACCAAAGCCTAGCGTGATGTTGACATAGCGGGCCAACATCTAACATTTTATGGGGGTCCCCGGCGAGATTCAAGCGTCGGGGACCCGCGTTGTTATTTGATGTCTTTCGACATATGTGCCGCCTCCGGTTCTTGCATGTCGTTTGGCGGCGCCAATAGATTGGACAGCTAATGAACGAATTAGATATAGTGTCCCTTCAGATTAATTCGATGGCTGCCATAGCGACGGTTGTTGCATCGTGGGCGGCCCTAAGGGCCCTGGCGATTCAAACTTCTCCGGATATTATTATGTTCATCCGGCCAGATGACGTTTTGCCCTCATAAGCGCGGCTCGTTATTAGAAATATCGGTGAAGCGCCTGCGTACGATGTTGCGTATCGACTTTCTCCTGACTTGTTTGTAAAAGATTCTTTCGAATACGCCCATGCTTTTGTTGTTTTTGATAGAGGCTATGCCATTTTGCCACCTAAACAGGAGAGGAACATTCTCTTGGGAAGGTTCGAGGACCTCGAAGGATTGTGGGGGCACTCCATTGTTGATGTGAAGGTCTTTTTTTCAAAAAGATATGGGCGCAGACGTTTCTCGACTATCTGTCCAGTTGAGATTGGCTCATTTGAGAGCACGATTACTATTTCTCGTGAGACGACATTTGAGAAGGATTAAAAGGCCGCCTATCGCGAAATTAGGCAGTTTGGTAAGCGCCTTCGCGGAATAGAAAACGCGATTTGTTCATTGGGGAATCGTGACGAAGAGTAGGGCTGCGCATGTGCCTTTTGGCGCGCATGAAACACTACCCGTCTAAAATATATGAATGCCGCTCTTGCCAATATCTGTAACGGCACCGATGTCCCCACGCGTTCATTGTTTTCAGCGGTACAGTTGCCGTGTGCTCTATGTGAAACGGAGACGATGAAGGGTCGTTGTTCGGTTTCCGGCAACGGTCCTTTGATGTATTCACGACTACTGGATGTTGTCGTGTTTTCGCCTTGGGGCAGTGGGCTTTATCGTCATTGTCGTAAGTGCAGGGAAAGATAGAAACTCGCCGAGCGTGACCCGTTTTTTGGCAACAAAACCGCAGGTCGCGGAAGTCCAAAACCGGGGTCTGGCCTGCCGATCTCGGATTTTCACCGCACTTCCGGATTGGGCGCTCATTTTGCACTCTCGATGTCCCCACATCCCCTAAAAAAGTTCTTAAAACAGCCTTAAAGGCGCTCCAGCTCGCGTTGACAGCGTACAATACGCATGTTTGACTATGACAAATGTGGATTTTAGGGGAGGGGTGCGCCATGGAGGTGCTGGTTGTTGGCAACACCGCATATGTTGACGATGACTTTTGTGCCAAGGCGTTCCCCGAGGACCATGTGCAGGTCGTAGCCGCGCAGGACGCGTACCGCGACGAGTCATCGCCCCATGCCTCGTGGAAAGAGCTTCTGCAACACCTGGATCAGGCCTACGAGTTCGACCGCGTGGTCTACCTATCCAATTACCTTACCCCGCATACCGATACCGTAGGCGATATCGAGTCGCTGCGCTCGGTCTTTCGTGCGTGCGCGGGTCGCCGGGTCCAACTGCTGTATATAGCAGGTCCCGCAGGTGCCGTGGGTGCCGCCGATGCCGCGGGGCGAACGGGCAAGGGTATTATCGCGCACGCAGCCAACGACCTGTGCCGCTACTACGCTGCTCGCGAGGGCGTTCAAACCAAGATCCTGCGCGTGCCGTTCCTGTACACTGCCTCCGCCGCGCTGGAAGATCCGTATTTGGTGCCGTTGTTCGACGCGTGCTCAACCGGATCGGTCGCTCTGCAGGGCGCGCAGGATGCGGCATTTCCCCTGCTGTGTGCCGAGGAGCTTGCGGTGCTGGTACGCCGTATCTTCGACAGCTGGGATGCCTCCTTTGAGACGCTCGACGTTGCCGATGCCTTCCATCACACGGCGGGTGAGGTAGGCGACGCCCTCAAGGCGTTGTTCCCCGGCCTTGCCGTTGCCTATGGTGATTCTGCCGGCTACGCCCTGCCCGCCAGCGACGTCGCTCGCGTGCGCTATGGCTGGTTTCAGCGCTACGACTTGCTGCGCGATCTTTCGACCATTCAAACGCGTTGGGATGCCGGCCGCGCAAAGAAGGTCAACCCCTTGCGCGCCGCCATCGACCGCATCCAAATGCGCACCCTGCCTATTAAATGCCTGGAGACGGCAGCCGCCTGGGTCCTGTTCGAGGTGCTTGAGCATCTGTTCTCCCAATCGGCCCAGCTCAACGTGCTCGATTATCGCCTACTCTACGTGGTGCTGATCGGCACGCTGTATGGCTTGGACTTTGGCCTGGTTGCGGCGCTGCTGGCGTCGGTGGGTTTGGCCGCGAGCTACTTTACTCAGTACGGCTATACCTTCCAGGGCCTGTTCTACGAGCCGTCCAACTGGCTGCCGTTTATTGCGTACTTTGTGGTGGGTGCCGTGTGCGGCTATGTGCAGCTGCGCAACAGCGAAGCCATCAGGGCGGAGCGCGATCAAAACGAGCTCGTGCGCAACCGCAATACGTTCCTTACGCAGCTCTATCACGACGCTATTGAGGACAAGCGCGCGTACAGGCGCCAGATCGTGGGTCGCCACGACAGCTTTGGCAAGATCTTTGCCGTGACGCAGGAGCTCGACGTGCTCAACCCACGCGACATCTATCGCAAGTGCTGCGAGCTTCTGGGCGAGATTCTCGAGAACGATTCGGTGGCGATCTACCATGTTTCGGGCGGGGCATTTGCACGCCTGGTGGCTGCAAGTCCCGCGATTGCCGAAGATGCCGCACGCTCGCTCACGCTTGAGCAGCTTGCACCTCTTTTGGGCGACGGGGGTCGTTCGAACCTGTGGGTGAACCGCGAGCTGACGCCGGGGCTTCCCATGTTTGGATACGCGATCGAGCGCGACGGGGCACCCGCCGTGTTGATCTTTGTGCGTAGTGCGGCCGAAAACCAAATGACCCTCTATTATCAAAACCTGTTCCGCATCTTGTGCGGGCTGGTCGAAAGCGCGCTGGGCCGTGCCTTTGACTATGAGGCGGTGGCGCAGGATAAACGCTGCGTTGACGGTACTTGCGTGCTCAAGCAGGCTGCCTTTGGCCAAGAGCTCGCGGCGGAGCAGGCGCTGGCAGATAGCAAGATGGGGAGTTTTTTGCTCCTGCGCGTGGTACCGGGCGTGGAGCCTGTCGGCGAGCTGGTGGGCGCAATTGGGTCGGCAATCCGCGAGAGCGACGCGGCGGGCTTGGTCGACGGCGACGTGCTCTATCTGCTTATGCGCCAGGCAAAGGCGTGCGATCTGCCCATTATCCGCGAGCGCCTGAGCGCAAAGCATATTGTGGTGGAGCCCGTCGACGGCGAGGACATTGTGGAGCTGTTGCAGCACATTTCTTACACCGGTGACGGTGAGGGGGGTGCCGCTTGATCTCGCTTGTCGTTGCTGCTGTCTTGCTGCTGATTCATGCGCTGGTTTGCCTGATGCTGTGGACGCTCATGAAGCTGGGCCTGCTGCCGGTGCGCGGGCACATGCTGGCTGTGATAGTGCTGGTGCCGCTGTGGGGCCCGTTGCTGGTGGTTCTGTTATCGATCCGCAGCGCGAAGTTTGGCGAGGGACTGAAAGAGTCTGCGCTGGAGTCGCTGCGCTTCAACGACGAGCTCCATCGCAGTATGTCGGTACCGAGTGGTGAGGACGATGCAGGCGTAGTGCCGCTCGAGGAGGCGCTCATCGTCAACGACCCGGCATACCGGCGCCGTCTAATGCTTTCCATGCTCACCGAGGAGCCCGACGCGTACCTGGCGCAGCTACAGGCGGCTAAGCTTAACGACGACGTTGAGGTGGCGCACTATGCCGCGACGGCGGTGGCGCAGATCTCCAAGGAGTCCGACCTTAAACTGCAGCAGCTGGAGCGTGCCTTTAAGACGGACCCGAGTGCGCAAAACCTCAACGAATACTGCGATTTTCTTGGTGAATACTTGGGCTCGGGTTTGGCTGAGGGGCGCGTGGCTCAGATTCAGCGCCAACAGTACGCGCGCCTGCTTGCGCGTCGCTGCGAGCGCGAAGACACTTTTGAGCTGCGCATTCGATACGCGATGGCGCTGGCCGATGTCGGACAGATCGACGAGGCGCAGGTCGTGACCGACCAGCTGGTGCTCGACGTGCCCGAGGAGCAGGAGGTTTGGATGCTTTGCCTGCGGCTGGCCGTGATGCGCCACAACGGTGTCGAGGTTCACCGTGTGATCGATGCGATTGACAAGCAACATGTGTATTTGAGCGCCGACAACCGCGAAAAGTTGGCGTTTTGGCGCGACGGGGATGAGGTCCGATG
>CATZTY010000094.1 GCA_958424475.1 uncultured Collinsella sp. | reverse complement strand
ATCTTTACCCTGGAAGAACACCTTACCGGCGGTCGGCTTGGTCAGGCGCATGATGGTGCGACCCGTCGTGGACTTACCGCAACCAGACTCACCAACCAGACCAAAGGTCTCGCCCGGATAAATCTCGAACGAAATGTCATTTACTGCAGAGACAACACGCTTGGAGAAGCGCTTGGCGAACATGCCGGACTCAGCGGGGAACTCCTTAGAGAGGTGCTCGACCTTCAGCAGTGGAGTGCGCTCGTTATTGTCTGCCATTTACGCCTCGCCTCCCTTCTTGGAATCCTTGCGCGTACGGGACGTCTCAGGAGCGTTCTTGAGGAACTCGGGGTCACCGGAATAGTGGCACGCAGAATAGTGACCGGACTCGGTGACAACGCGCTCGGGGCGCTGCTTGCGGCACTTGTCCGTCGCGTAGGGGCAACGAGGAGAGAAGACGCAGCCCTCAGGCAGGTTCATGAGCGAAGGCGGGTTGCCGTGAATCGGCGTCAGCGGCTTCTTCTCTTCGATTGCCTGCTCCGGGATGGAGCGGATAAGACCCCAGGTGTAGGGGTGGCGGCTCTCGTAGAAGATTTCCTCAGCAGTACCGAACTCAACGGGGCGGCCGGCGTACATAACCATGATCTTATCGGCCATATCGGCGACAACGCCCAGGTCATGGGTAATCATGATGATGGCGTTGCCGTTCTTCTCCTGCATCTCCTGCATGAGCTCGATAATCTGAGCCTGGATGGTAACGTCCAGGGCAGTCGTGGGCTCGTCGGCAATCAGAATATCGGGATCGCAGGCAAGGGCCATGGCAATCATGACTCGCTGACGCATACCGCCAGAGAACTGGTGCGGATACTCATTGACGCGCTTCTCGGGCTCGGGGATACCCACGAGGTCCAAAAGCTCGGTGGCACGCTTGAGCGCCTCCTGCTTGGAGTAGCCACGGTGCAGACGAAGACCCTCGCCCACCTGCCTGCCGATCTTATAGACCGGGTTCAAGGAGGTCATAGGATCCTGGAAGATCATCGCGATATCGTTGCCGCGAATGTGCTGCATCTCTTCCTCGGTCATTTCGAGGATGGAGCGGCCGCGATAGCGAACGTCACCGCCCTCGATCTTTCCCGGAGGCATCGAGATGAGGCCCATGATGGTCATGGCGGTCACGGACTTACCGGAGCCGGACTCACCGACGACGCCCAGGGTCTCGCCGCGATCGAGCGTGTAGGAGACACCGTCGACAGCGCGAACAACGCCATCCTCGGTGTGGAAATACATCTTAAGGTCATCGACCTCGAGCAGATGCTGGCCCTCGGGAACCGGCTGGTCCTTCAGGTCCACATAGTTCTTGTTCTTCTTCATCCTTATGCGTCCTTCATCTTGACGTCGAGGGCGTCGCGCAGACCGTCACCCAGCAGGGTGAAGGCGAGCACCGTCGAGAGAATTGCCAGACCGGGCATGATCATCATCCAGGGAGCGGTCAGAAGATACTGCTGACCGTCCTGAATCATGGAGCCCCACGAAGGCGTAGGCGGAATAACGCCCATGCCGAGGAAGGACAGAGCGGACTCGGTCAGAATGGCGCCACCAATGTTCATGGTCGCGTAGACCACGATGGAGGCGACGGAGTTCGGGAAGATGTGACGCACGACGATACGAGCATCAGATGCACCCATCGCGCGCGCTGCATCAACATAGTCGTTTTCCTTGACCGTCAAGATTGCAGAGCGGAAGACGCGCGCAATCGAAGGCCAGCCAAGAATGCCGATGGCGATAAAGACGTTCTGAAGACCACGGCCGATAACGGCGATCATGGCGACAACGAACAGCACGTACGGGAACGCCAGGAAGATGTCCGCACAGCGCATGATGATCGTATCCCAAATGCCGCCGTAGAAACCGGCCAGGGCGCCCATGACCAGGCCGATCAATGTGGAGATGGCGGTGGCCATGATACCGACAGAAAGCGAAACGCGTGCACCGTAGATAACGCGGACGAGAATGTCGCGACCGAGGGCATCGGTGCCAAACGGGTGCTCGGCACACGGAGCCAGTAGCGATGTCTCGGCCATGGTGGTCGAATCGGAAGCCGTCGGCGAACCGAGCCAGGGCTTAGCCCACAGATCTGCGGTCAGGGCAACCACAACGACGATGATGATCCAGCAGACACCGATAACGGCGAGCTTGTTCTTACGAAGACGCTTAAAAGCGTCGCCCCACAGCGTGCGGGACTTGGCGGGAGCAGATGCGACCTTGGTGGCGGTAGCCTGCTCCTGAGACTGAGAATCAGTTTCCTGCATGAGACGTACCTCCCTTAGGCCTTATCCGACGGACCGCCAAGGCGGATGCGCGGGTCGAGGAATGCATAGCTAATGTCGACGAGCAGGTTGATCACCATGACGACGACAACGATGAGCGTAACGCCGCCCATAACGATGGGCCAGTCACGCATGCTAATGGCGCGATAGACCTCATAGCCGATACCGGGCCAGTTGAAGACCGTCTCGGTCAGGATGGCGCCCGAAAGCATGCCGCCAAAGTCGACACCAATATAGGTAACGACGGGGATGAGTGCATTCTTAAGCGCATGCTTGACGATGATCGCACGATTGGAGAGACCCTTGGCCTTTGCCGTACGGATGTAATCCTGGTTCATGACGTCAAGCAGCTGCGAGCGCATAATGCGCGCAGCATAAGCGGTCGAAACCGAAGCCAGCGTAATGGTCGGAAGCACATAGTGCATCCAATCCTGATACTGAGAGCTGGAACCGCCGGCACCCGAGATCGGCATGGAGATTGCACCGCCCGTGGCGTCCTTGAGGATGACGCCAAAGAACAGCTGCAGCAACATACCGAGCCAGAAGGCTGGGACCGCAACGAGGATCGACGTGGTGAGCGTTACCAAAATATCCCAGAAGGAATAACGCTTTACCGCCGAAATGATACCCGCACCGATACCCATAATTGCCTCGAGCACGATGGCGCACGCGGCAAGTTTGACCGTATACGGATACTTCTGGGCAAAGATTTCCGTAACCGGCAGCTTGCGCTGATACGAATTGCCCAGATCGCCATGAAGCAGGCCGTTCATGTAATACAAGTAACGGTCCACGAGCGACGTTTGAACGGGGTCGCCGTTCTCGTCAAGGATCGCGTTGCCGTCCTCGTCCGTCTGGACCAGGTGATAGCGGACGCGAAGCTGAAGCTCCACCTCGGGGGACAGAGCCTTGTCTCCACCGATCAGCTTGATCGGATCTCCCGGCACGATATTCTGGAGGGCGAACAAAATCAGCGTAACGCCCAAAAACACCGGGATGAACTGAAGCACACGTTTAACGATGTACTTACCCATACCACTCCCCTATCTAGGGATTAACCTAAATGGGATGCCGATCGCCAGACCGGCATCCCAAAATTACCATCAGCCAGTTTACCCCAGGTTAGGGAGAACTGTATGTTTCCCATGAGGTCTACGTAAATACTTGACCCTCACGGAAGCTGCAAACTCTTAGGCGAGCTCAGCGGTACCCAGATCGGCGTGCTTCTGCGGATCGACATAGAGGTGCTTAATGCGATCGGAGCCGGCGATGGTGTGCGTGTAGAACATAATCGGGATGACCGGGCAGTCGGCAGCGACCATTGCGTCGGCCTCCTGCATCTTAGCGACGCGCTCCTCGTCGTCAACAATAGTACGAGCCTCGTCGACCTTGGCGTCGAACTCGGGGTTGTTATAACCGGAGCGGTTGTCGCCACCGAGGGAGTCGGAGTGGAACAGCGGATACAGGAAGTTGTCCATGATCGGGTAGTCGGCAATCCAACCCAGACGACCGAACTGATAGTTAAAGTTCTGATACTGCTCGAGCAGGGCAGACCACTCAGGGGTATCGGAGACAGCGGTAACGCCAACCTTGGCGAGGTCACCGATGATGGACTCCATGATCTCCTTGTGACCGCCGTCCTGGTTGTAGGACAGGGTCACGCTAATGCCACGATCCCCGTTAGCGCCAGCGGGAGCAACCTTGTCGAGGTACTCGTTAGCCTTGTCGACATCGTAGGCGCAGAACTCCCATGCGCCCTCCTTGTAGCCATCGATGCCCGGAGGAACAATGCCGTCGGCAGGGGTACGGGTACCCTTGAAGATGGTCTTGCAGATGGCCTCACGGTTGATGGCCAGGGAGATACCCCTACGCAGGTCGGCGTTGTTGAACGGCTCGGCCGTGGTGTTGCAGGTCAGATAGTACGTGGAAGGCTCGGCGCCGAGCAGCATGCGCTCGCCGTCTCCCATGGTGTAGCCGTCCTTGGACACGCCGCGATCCTTCTTGGCGGCATCAATCTGAGCGACGGGAACGTCGCAGACATCGAGGTTACCCGCCTGGAACTCCTTGTAAGCGGTCTCCATGTCCTTGATGACCTGGAAGTGGATGCCATCGATCTTGGCCTTGTCGCCATAGTAATCGTCGAACTTCTTGACGTTGATCTCCTGGCCATCCTCCCACTTGCCGTCCATCATGAACGGGCCGTTACCGACCGGGGCAAGGTAGAAGCTCTTGACATCGGACTCGGCGCACTCGGGAACCGGGGCCAGAGCCGGGTGAGAGGCGACGAAGGGGAAGTCGGCGTAAGCGGAAGCCAGCTTGACGACGAGGGTCTCATCGTCGGGGCAGGTAACACCGCTGAGCTCGGTAGCGTTACCGGCAAGCAGATCGTCATAGCCCTCGACCATGGAGAGGTGATAGGAGACCTCGGAAGGGCCGTACTCGGTAGCGACAGCCGACTTGGTGTTGACCAGACGCTCCCAACCGAGCTTGAAGGACTTGGAGGTAACGTCGTCACCGTTGTGGAACTTGGCCTTCTTGATCTTGAAGGTGAACTCGGTGGCGTCGTCGTTGGCCTCGAAGGACTCGCAAGCCAGCGGAACGATCTCGCCCTTCTCGGCGTCATAAGAGGTCAGAGCATCAAAGAGCTGGTACTCGACCTGAGTGCCCTGGTCCTCCTGGACATTGTAGGGGTCGATGCAGACCGGGTTGTTGATGTAGAAGTTCAGCTTCGAACCGGACTCAGAACCGGAAGCGTCGCCGCCCTTCTTGCCGCATGCGGCAAGAAAAGCCATGGAGCTCGCAGCAAGGGTACCGCCGACAAAGGCGCGACGACCCATAACGGGCTGGTGGAACATAGAATCAGCCATGCCATCCTCCTTATGAGATAGGACAAAGAAATGTTCAGTCGGACACATGTCGAGACA
>CATZTY010000093.1 GCA_958424475.1 uncultured Collinsella sp. | reverse complement strand
CTGGACTTGTACGAGGACGCCCTGCGCCAGCTACAAGACGCCGGCCTCACCTATCCCTGCTTTTGCACGCGCGCCGAACTCCACGCCGCGAGCGCGCCGCACGCGAGCGACGGCACGCCCATCTACCGCGGCGCCTGCCGAGGCCTTTCTGCCGAGGAGGTTGCCCGCCGCAGCATCCTGCGTGCTCCGGCCACGCGCCTGCGCGTGCCCGCCGTCGACGACCTCGCAGACGATGTGGTCGAATTCGTTGACCGCACGTACGGAGCCCAATGCGAGGCACTCGCCACCGAGTGCGGCGACTTTTTGGTGCGCCGCAGCGACGGCGTGTTTGCCTATCAGCTGGCCGTGGTGGTCGACGACGCTGCCATGGGCGTCACCGAGATCGTACGCGGATGCGACCTGCTTGGTTCCACGTCGCGCCAGATCTATCTGCAACATCTGCTGGGACTGCCCACACCGCGCTACGCGCACATTCCGCTGCTCATGTCGCCGGACGGCCGCCGCCTTTCCAAGCGCGATCGCGATCTGGACCTGGGTGAGCTCCGCACCCGCTTTGGCACACCTGAGGCACTGTTGGGATGGCTCGCCGGGCAAACAGGCATCGCGCCGGACACCACGCCGCGCTCTGCCGAGCAGCTGGCCGAGCACTTTAGCTGGGATGTCATCCGCGCGCATCGGGAGAACATCACTGTAACGGTCGAGTAGCCAGCCACCCCGCCCCTACGCAACATCCCAGGGCTGGAGTTCGTCGCCCAAGCGAACGGCGCAGTCGTAGAGCACGGTACGGCGCTCGGCAGGGTTGGCATCCCGATGAAAATGCCCGTAGTACCAGCGCTTGTAATCCAAGCGGTCTTCCAGCTCATCGAAAAATGCCGTAAGTCGATCAACCGTGGGGCAATTCCAGCCGGGTGCCGGATAAAGCGTGGGCGAAAGCATGCGCGTGGAGCAGGTGTGGGTGACCACGTAGTCGACCTTCCAGCCCACACTGTCGAGCTTTGCCCGTGCCTCATCAAAGTTGCGCTCGTCCGGAAGCTCCTGCGGCCACCAGCTCGAATACGGAATGCGGTATTCTTTGTCCACGCTCGTGGCGCCGCCCATGGTAAAGATCGTTGAGCCATCAAGCTCAAAAACCTCGCCGCGCGTCAGGCGCCGTATGGGAGAGGTATCCGCCAGGCGCTGCGTCAACCCGCCGTGCCACATCTCCATGGGGCGCTCCGCCCAGTGATCGAAACGCTCGTGGTTTCCGTCGACAAACAGCACCGTATAGGGGCGCGACTCCAGCCAGGCGATATCGGCGCACTCCTCGGCAGAGAAATCCCATGGAAAGCCAAAGTCACCGGCGACGATGAGATAGTCGTCACTCGTCAGACTATCCCCAAGCTCCCAGTCGCGCAGCTTTTGCATGTCGAGCCCACCGTGAATGTCGCCCGTCACATAGACCGTCATCGGATTACCACTTCCCTGTAAGTCGCTAGCCCGCATTCTGCACGATCACTAAGCCAACCGTTCCAGCCCTTCCATCCCTTAGGGCTTACCCCTCGTTCTTCCATCCAAACGGGTCAAGCACCCAAAAAACCAGATCGAGCACACCGCCGGTCATCATGGCGCCGGCAAGGGCCATACAAACGTGCAGAGAACTGGCGCTTCGGAGCGCGTCGAATGGCCTCAGAACAGCCAGCAGCGCGACCGCTGCGCCGGCAAGGCACAGCGCGAGGCACGGCCCCGCGTCCTTGACGCACTTCTTTGCGAGATGCTTGGTGTTGTCACTCATTGGTATCGAACTCCTTAGAGGGTCGCTGCTCGGGTACATACCGCCGCGGCAGAGTGAAGCGGCAGGGTAAGTGTCACATGCCGTGCGGACACAGCTGAAAGCCCCCGCGCAAAAAAACAGCGCGCCGCAGGATTCGTATCACCTGCGGCGCACCGAAAATGATCCGCTTTCCTCCGTCCCCAACGGATCAGCTGAGTTGGTGCCGCTTGACGGAAAGGAAGGAGCCGGCAGCGTCACGAGCTGCGGAAATGTCGCTAGGCATAGGAAACAGACGCGCTCCAAACGCCCTAGGCCCCAAACCTACCCATTAAGAAATCGACTGCGGAAACGATTTTGATGCCGTCGATGTCGGTCGGATGGCTTCCCCGGCGAACGACGATGATCTTCTCGTAACCGCCGGTAATCTTCTCGAGCGATCTGAGCTCAAATGGACGCAGCTCGCGCTTACGCGTCGCCTCCTCGTCAATCGACTCTGTGACCTGAATAAACTTACGATCCGAGCCGTCGCCAATTGCAACGAAGTCGATTTCGGCATCTCGAAGATGACCCGTGAAGACTTGGTATCCGTCATAGACGAGACGATTGTAAACGGCATTCTCGAGAACACGCCCGCTGTCACTGCCGCGATACCCATCCAAGAAGGCTCGAAGCCCCAGATCCTCAATGTAGAACTTGCCACCGGTCTTTAAAATGTCCCGACCCTTAATATCAAATCGGCGCGCGTGCGAAAAGATATAAGTCTCCTCAAGGGCGGACACACAAGTGTCCACGACGCCGTGCGAGGATTTCACCCCGTTCTCTGCCAGCGTTCCAACGATCTTATTAATTGATGTCGGGTTTGAAATGTTATCAGCCAAGTAGGAAGTGACGCGGTCGAGTACACTCCTGCTCGTCACCGATCGCCTGCCCCGTCGAGCCTCTCGAGCCAAAATGTCACGCCCGACAATTGTCTGGTACGTGCTCCAGATGTAGTCTTTCATTTCCTGCTCTGGCAGCTTTGAGGCGGCGAGGAACGGCAGGCCTCCAAACATCAGATAGCGGTCAAGAAGATCGTCGAGTGCAACAATATCCTCCTGGCCAAAAACAGCGAGCCTATTCGTGACGTCAGTCGGACCAAGAAAGTCGACATATTCCGAAAAAGTGAGCGGATGCATCCGGATCTCGACATACCTGCCCGAGATTAAGGTCGCAATCTCAGACGAAAGGAGAAAAGCGTTCGAACCCGTAACGTATATATCACAGTCCCGGTCGACACGAAGTGCGTTAATCGCCTTCTCCCATCCGGCAACCTCCTGAAGCTCGTCGAAGAAGAGATAGCACCTCTTGCCCGCAGGCATTAGGCCGTCGACATAACGGTAAAGCTCTCGCCAATCACGCACGCCCTCCAGCTCAAATGACTCCATCTTAAAGGTCAAAAGACATTCGGATGGAACGCCGTTATCCTCCAGATGTTTGCGCATCATGTCCAGAAGCGTCGATTTGCCGCAACGGCGCATACCCGTTACGACCTTGATGACATCCGCATCACGAAAGGCGATCAACTTTTCGAGATATCGATTTCTGGGAACCATCCGTTTATCCATCGCACGCCCCAATCTGCAAGTTTTTCTCACAGCATGACAAGAATTTGCGAGTTTTGCAAGTTTTTCTCACGTAGCGACAAGAACCTGCATATCCGTCCGTGGCCATTTGCAGTCGAATTCCGGCGAGGCCATGACAAGCAGCTTGCCACATGGCAGACACGGAGCCATGGCATGCACGGAATCTTGGAGGCAGAACTTCTCCCAGCAGCCTATAAAACGAAAACACACATAGATAGAGAGAAGCCCAGCAAGAACAACCGCGATGAATATCGAGCTCCCTTCTTTGGAAAGATGACAGGCATCCTGTTCCCGATGGCTTTATTTACCCCAAGTCTGCGGCCTCCGCGCATTAACGGAAGCAGATGATCAGGGAATCGACCATCTCGCTTGCACGTCATTTGCTCAGTGAGACCAAAATAGCCCAAAGCACCCGATTCAAAACCGCCCCGGATGATTCCCCACCGCCGCGCAAAAACTCATCCAACATTAATCTTGGCTCAAGAATCGCTTAATCTATAACCTGCACTATAGAGTTCGACCAAGGGCGGGGCGGCGCCACGCAGGTCGCCGAACGCAACGCTCGCGCCCGGGCAAATCGCCCGGCGTCGCGCCCATCGAACGAAAGGACAGGTCATGGACGACCTCGAAAAAGTTGAAACCATCCGCACCAAGTGCAACGTGAGCTACACCGATGCCAAGGCCGCGCTCGACGCCGCCGACGGCAACGTTTTGGACGCCATCATTTGGCTCGAGTCGCAGGGCAAGACGCAGACCACATCGGCGCACGCCGCCACCGAGTCCGCGCCGGTCGATGAGCCCTCGGCCGAGATGGTCGCCGCGCAGGCAGCCTACGAGAAGTCGAGCGAAAAGACCGACTTCTCCAAGAAGATGGACAGCGTGTGGGAGTACCTCAAAAAGCTCTTCCGCCTGAGCCTGGACACCAAGTTTATCGCCACGCGCCGCGATGCGATCATCCTCAACATTCCCATCCTGATCCCCATCATCGCCCTGTTTGCCTGGGGCGCCACGATATGGCTGATGCTGATTGGCCTGTTCTTTGGCATGCGTTACCGTATCGACAGCGACGGAGACGTGCCCGGCAGCATCAACAATCTTATGAATCACGCCGCCGACGCCGCGGACGACATCAAGCAAAATCTCAACGACGACAAGTAATCGCAGACGGGGGGGCACGTATGGCACGGATCCTGATCGTAGAGGACGAGGAGAAAATCGCCCGCTTTGTGACGCTCGAGCTGGAGCACGAGGGCTACCGGGTGGAACATGCCGCCGACGGCCGCACCGCCGTGGACCTGGCACTGGAGCGCGACTACGATTTGATTCTGCTCGATGTACTGCTGCCGCAGCTCAACGGCATGGAGGTCCTGCGGCGCGTACGCAAGCACAAGGATGTGCCGGTGATCATGGTCACCGCGCGCGATGCCGTGATGGACAAGGTGGCCGGGCTCGATGCCGGCGCCGACGATTACCTGACCAAGCCGTTTGCGATTGAAGAGCTGTTCGCACGGATCCGCGTGGCGCTGAAGCGCTCGGAAGCCGTGCGGGCGGCTTCGGGCGTTGGCGGCGCCGGTGCCGGGGTGGGTATGGCGGGCGGCGCGGCCGGGAACGCCGCTGCGATGTCCCCGGTCGGCGACTCGGCCAAGACCTCTGCCGTGCCCTCCCCCGCCACGCTCGCCGTGGGCTCGGTCGCACTCGATCCCGACCGCCGCGAAGTCACGGTCGGCGGCTCGCCCATCGCGCTCACGGCCCGCGAGTTCGATGTCCTCGCCCTGCTTATGGCGCATGCCGAGACCGTGCTCACGCGCGAACGCATCGCGCACGAAGCGCTGGGCTACGAATACATGGGCGACACCAACAACGTCGACGTGCACATCGCGCATC
>CATZTY010000092.1 GCA_958424475.1 uncultured Collinsella sp. | reverse complement strand
GGCTACCTTGGTGCCGACGGGCTGCGCTACGACTTGGAATCTGAAGACAGCCCATACGCCTCGACGATCGACAAGCTGCAGCGCATGCAATACCTCGAGTTCGCCAGCAAAGTTCAGTAAGCCCGCCCATTCGCTTGGACCCATCGTATTGCAAGCACGCTCGGCCCAAATGCATCGTAAATGACTCCCGCTCGCAAACGAGGGTACAATGACGCTCGTGTCACATCGCGGGGCCCCGGCCCCAACATATACAAAGGAGTCATACATGGGTTGCGAGCACGCACAGGCCGCCGGCGGACAAACGTCGCCGTCGCAATTTGAGGAGAATACGCTGTCCGAGGTCAAGCGCGTCATCGCCGTGCTTTCCGGCAAGGGCGGTGTCGGCAAGTCGTTTGTCACCGGTGCCATCGCCACCGAGCTTGCCCGCCACGGCCACAAGGTCGGCGTCCTCGATGCCGACATCACCGGTCCCTCCATCCCCAAGATGTTCGGTATGAGCGGACGCCACGTCCATGCCCTTGGCAACCTTATGCTGCCCGAAATCTCCGAGCACGGCGTCAAGGTCATGAGCTCCAACCTGCTGCTCCAAAACGAGACCGACCCCGTCCTTTGGCGCGGTCCGGTCATCGCAGGCGCCATTAGGCAGTTCTGGAGCGAGACCTCGTGGGGCCCCATCGACTACCTGCTGGTCGACATGCCTCCGGGAACAGGCGATGTCGCGCTCACCGTCTTCCAGTCGTTGCCCGTCGACGGCATCGTCATCGTCACGAGCCCGCAGGATCTGGTCTCGATGATCGTCGCCAAGGCGGTCAACATGGCCGAGAAGATGAATGTCCCCATTCTGGGCATTGTCGAGAACATGAGCTATATTGAGTGCCCCGACTGCGGCAAGAAGATCGAGGTCTTTGGCAAGAGCAAGCTCCCCGAGGTCGCAGAGCGCTATAACCTCGACATCTTGGGCACGCTTCCCATTAATCCGGCACTCGCCGAGGCCTGCGATAAGGGCAAGGTCGAGACCGCGCTGCCCGATGGCATGTTGCCTAAGGCAGTCTCTGCTGTCGAGGCTATTACCCCGCACGAGACCGACGAGGCCTAAGTGAACACGAGCGCCTTCTATGACGTCCTGGTAATCGGCGGCGGGGCTTCAGGCCTCGCCGCCGCCATTACGGCCGCACGCGCTGGCAAAAGCGTCTGCATCGTTGAGCGCGATGTCGCCTGTGGCCTTAAGCTCCTTGCGACCGGTAACGGCCGCTGCAACCTCTCCAACGAATCGATTGATCCTCGGCGGTATAACCACCCCGCATTCGTCGAATCCGTCATGGGCCCCCAGCCCGAACAAGAGCTTATGGGTTTCTTCTCCTCGCTGGGCATCATGACAACCTCCGAGGAAGGCCGACTGTACCCGCACTCCCTTCGCGCCGAATCGGTGCGCGACGCGCTTCTCAACGTTTGCGACCGCCTAGGTATCACCTTAATCTGCGGAGCCAACGTTGCCTCGGCGCACAAAGCTTCCGAAGGCTGGACACTCCAAATAGACCGTCCAGCGCGGGCACTCAAGGCAAAAAAGCACGACGACCGAAAATCGGAGCTCCGCTCGCTTCGGAAGGCACTCGCCGATGTTTCTCGCAAGAACGAGGCCTTGCAGGCACATGCCGTAATTATCGCCACGGGCGGCAACCCCACCGGTATCGCCGATACGTTTAGCCTCCCCCTCACTTCGCTGCGCCCCATCCTCTGCCCCATATCGGCAACGGTCGTTGGCGATCGGGCGGCACTCAAGACGTTGGATGGTCTGCGCGTCCGTGCCCGCTTGACGCTCACCCGCAATCATAATGAGCTCTGGCACGAAGACGGTGAAGTCCTGTTTCGAACCTTCGGTATCTCGGGCGTCGCTGTCTTCAACCTCTCCCGTCGTATCCAGCACGACGATACGATCCTGCTCGACGTTTTCCCCGACCTCTCCAAAGACGAGCTGCTCGATATGCTCAACCGGCGCGTTGAGCTGCTCGGGGGCTTTTCGCCCCGCGATCCCCGTTGGCTCGACGGCATGCTCGCCCCGCAACTCTCCCGCGTCGTCTGCACGGCGTTCGAGCAGTGCCATCCAGGCTCCAACGATGTCATCCACCTGGTCTCGATCCTCAAGCACTTTAAGTTGCTCGTCGAGGGAACAGCCGAGGAGCGCTCGGCGCAGGTCACGCGTGGTGGCGTATCTGTCGAGAGCATCTCAACACCCAGTCTACGCGCGCGCAGCGCTGTCGACGCCCCGCTTTACGTCTGCGGCGAAGCGCTCGACATCGACGCCGATTGCGGAGGCTTTAACCTTGCGTGGGCCTGGCTCTCGGGCATTCGCGCTGCAAGCAGCCTGTAGCCGCGCAGTTTATAATCAAAAACGCATTCGGGCCGTCTGGGATACCGGACGGCCTCTTTCTTGCCTCTAAGGAGACCTCGATGATCGAAATCACCCAAATCAACGCTTCGCTCGATGAAGCCGGCGATGAAAATGCCTGCCTCATTGTTGGCAAGCGAGTCGCCAAGCGCGTCCTACGTTGCAAGGACTCCGAGATCAAATCCATCGAGCTCCACCGCAAGTCAATCGACGCTCGCAAAAAACGAGACGTCCATTTTATCCTGAGCTTTCGTGTTGAGCTGACTAGTCCCCACCTCGAGCGAGAAGCGGTCGACAGCGTTGCCGAGCGTGACCGCTCGCGCGTACGCGCGATAGAAGACGATGAGCCTTCATTCCCCTCCCCCATTTCCGGCGCACCCAAAGAGCGCCCCGTCGTCGTCGGTGCCGGATGCGCCGGCCTTTTCGCCGCACTCACCCTTGCCGAAGCGGGTCTGAAGCCCTTGCTCTTCGAGCGCGGCGACCCGGCATTTCGCCGCTCGCAGGCGATCGACCTCTTTCTAAAGGAGCGCATCCTCGACCCCGAGAGTAATATCCAGTTTGGTCTGGGCGGCGCGGGGACCTTCTCGGACGGCAAGCTCAATACAGGAACAAAAAATCCCGCCCATCGCCTTATCCTCGAAACCTTCGTCGAGGCGGATGCGCCCCGCGATATTCTGTGGGATGCCAAGCCGCACATTGGCTCCGACATCCTTCCCAAGGTTGTCACCGCTATATCCCAGCGCATCGAGCAGCTCGGAGGTGTCGTCCGTTATCGAACGAAGCTCGTCGACATTCGCATCGACGCGTCTGGCGCCATTACCGGCATTGATGTCCAATCGTCCCAAGACGCCGCTTACGAGCCAATCGAGACAAAGCACCTCATCCTCGCCTGCGGGCATTCTGCTCGCGATATTTTTGAGCTCCTTAAGGACCACAACGTGGCCCTCGCACAAAAGACCTTTGCCATGGGCGTTCGCATCGAGCATCCGCAGCGCGACATCGACCGAGCCCAATATGGAGCCTTGGCGGGACATCCAGCGCTCGGGGCGGCCCCTTACAAGCTCGTCGCCCATCTTCCCAACGGCCGCAGCGTGTTCTCGTTTTGCATGTGCCCCGGCGGGCAGGTTGTCGCCGCCTCTTCCGAGCAGGGCCACCTGTGCGTCAACGGCGCCAGCCTCAATGCCCGCGACGGACGCAACGCAAACGCCGCCCTGCTCGTTAACGTCATGCCTGAGGATCTTCCCAACGATGACCCGCTCGCCGGCATCGAGCTCCAGCGTGCCTGCGAGGCGGCCGCCTATCGCCTGGGCGGTTCCAACTGGAACGCACCGGCACAACTCGTCGGAGATTTCCTCGCAGGACGCGCCAGCAAGGCGCCCGGAAAGGTAAAGCCCACCTATCCGCTCGGTGTGACCTGGACGGCAATTGACGAAGCCCTGCCGCAACATATCGTCGAGTCGCTCCGCCTGGGACTTCCCCTACTCGGAAAAAAGCTACGAGGCTACGACCGCCCCGATGCCGTTCTTACCGGCGTGGAGACTCGTTCGAGCTCACCGGTCACTGTCACCCGAGACCGAACGTGCCATGCCGTGTCGACCCCGGGCCTCTACCCTTGTGGTGAGGGAGCTGGATATGCTGGCGGCATCATGAGCGCGGCCACCGACGGCATCCGTTGTGCCGAAGCCCTGATCGCGGACCTCTAACGCACGAATTCCAGCGCGCAAAAGACACAGGCCCCGAGCTCCACAGGGAACTCGGGGCCTGTTCACTATTTCTTAAACCGTGCACCCTGGCGTTTTCTGCCCGATGCGAACGTGGAACCCTTGCGGGCCTGCGAACGTAAGCGCTCGATCGTCTCGTTCTCAGACGCGCCCTCGAGCATCGCCCGAATCTGAACGACGGCATCGCGCAGGCGCGCCGCCTCCTCAAAGTCCATGGCGGCAGAAGCGTTACGCATGTCCTCTTCCATGGTTTCGACGATCCGCACAAGCTCGTCATGCGGCAGTTCTTCCAACTGCTCCGCAAGTGTCTGCTCGGGCGCCACCGTTTCCGGCACGCCGCCCTCACCCGACTCATCGGGCGTATAGAATGCGCCATGGCCAAGAGAGTCGCCCTTCGAGCGTCCTTTGGAACCCACGGTTTTTTCGGCCTCGGCAATAAAACTTGAGATGTCGTTGATGGCCTTGCGCACTGTCTTGGGCACAATGCCATGCTCTTCGTTATATGCCATCTGAATCTCACGACGGCGCCGCGTCTCCTCGATGGCCTCTTTCATCGAATCGGTCACAACGTCCGCATACATGATGACTTCGCCATCGGCGTTACGGGCCGCACGGCCAATCGTCTGAATCAGCGAACGGCGGTTGCGCAAGAAGCCTTCCTTATCGGCATCGAGAATTGCCACCAGTGAGACCTCGGGGAGATCCAAACCCTCGCGAAGCAGGTTGATGCCAACGAGAACATCGATCTTGCCCTCGCGCAGCGTTCGCAGGATCTCGACACGGTCCATTGTCGCCGTATCAGAGTGCATGTAATTGACCTTAATGCCCGCGTCGAGCAGATGGTCGGTCAGGTCCTCGGCCATGCGCTTGGTCAACGTGGTCACCAGCACGCGCTCCTTGCGGGCAACACGCTCGCGAATCTCGTCCTCAAGATCGTCAATCTGCCCACGAACCGGACGCACATCGATCTTGGGATCGAGCAGGCCGGTCGGACGAATAATCTGCTCCACGTCGTTTTGGCTCACCCGCAGCTCGTAGTCGCCCGGCGTGGCCGAAACATAGATAAACTGGGGTATCCTTGCCTCAAACTTATCGAAACGAAGCGGGCGGTTATCGAGCGCCGAGGGCAGGCGAAAACCGTGTTCCACCAGCGTCACCTTA
>CATZTY010000091.1 GCA_958424475.1 uncultured Collinsella sp. | reverse complement strand
CTCCGCGTCATTGGTCTCTCGGTCTCCCACGATGGACCCGGATTGGAAGCCTTCGTCCATGAGCGCGTAGTAGCTCTCGGCAGAATCGAGAAAGGCGGCGTCGGTTTGAGCGGCGAGGGCGGCGTTCGCGTATCTTGCAAGCTCAGCGTCATCTTGCTGCTCTGGCGATAGGTCTGTGCCGCTGGCCTGGGGCGCGCGCGTATTGAATGCGTCGACGAAGCCCTGCATGCCCTGCTTCATGAAGAAGGGTCCGTAGATGGGTGAATTGAACGCAATGGGGATGGAGAAGGCTGCAGCGAGAACGAGCGTACAAATCCATACGGCCCTGTCTCTTAGGATTAGTTTGAGAAGAAGTCGACAGTACATTTAGAAGCACCTACATTTCCCAAAGCATCGTTAGATTAATAATGACAGACCGAATGAAGATGCGTGCGATGGGGGCGAGGCGAATGGCTGAGCGGTATCGATATGCGGGTTCAACGGTATCACATTGGCCACATAGATTTTTAACTTGCATTTCTACCCGCCCTTTTCGTAGAGTCGCCGATACGTGCTTAGCGCACCCTCGGCGCGTCCGGCAGGCTTTGCGAAATGGGATCCAGGAGACTTCGGCGCAGCATCATCTTGCGGAATGCTTCTAATGAGCCTCCCATCCTTCAAAAACAGAATCTCATCGCACTGCCTATCGACCGAATCCAAGATGTGGGATGACATGATGATGCACGTACCAGAATCGGCCAGCTTCCTGAGGATCTCTGAATGCAAGTCCACCCTGCTGGGGTCGAGCGCGTTCATGGGCTCATCTAATAGAAGGTACCGCGCACCCGTCGCATACGCAATCGCCAGGGTAAGCTGCTGCTTCATGCCCTGGCTCAGAGTGCGGATCCTCATCTTCGCGAACTCGCCTATCTGCGTTTGTTCCACTATCTCTTCGATATCGCGAGCATGCGGCCACATATCGCAAACCATCTTGAGGTGATCTTCCGCACGCAATCCGGGATACAGCAGCGTCCCCTCACCAGGTGCGTAGAAGATCATAGAACGGACCTCTCTTGTACCCGTGCCCTGCGCCTCATCCAGAACGATGCTCCCGTCCACGCGAGGACCCGGCAAACCTGCCATCGCACGCAGCAACGTCGTCTTTCCATGCCCGTTCGGAGCGACGAGACCGTAGACCGTACCCGGGGCAAACTCAGCGTCCACCGAATCTACGAGTACCTTCTTTCCATAAGAGATCGTCAGCGTTTGAAGGCCAATCATCGAGATCATCCCCTTTCGATCTTTGGAACACTCAGGCGCACCATCAACGGAGATACGGCGCCCAAGACCACCAGCAGAGCGACCGATGCGCCGACGACCTCTCCAAAAGGCATCGCGTTCGTCCCTCGCCCAAGGAACCCAATCGTCCCCACCTGGGAAGCGGGATCAAACGAGGCGAATGGAGCCAGCAGCGCGACGTCCATGCCCGCGCTTTCAACATGAGCGCTCAACGAACCCAACACCAAGAGAACCGCGCAAACCACTCCGGTGACAACGGGGTTGCGGCTAATCGCTGCTGTCAACGCAGCGACGACGGAAATCACGCCGTATGCCATGACCAGCAACGGAATACTGCACAACACCGCCTCCCCCACCATGGACGTTGTCGAAGCTCCCGCCCGAATGAGAGCGACGGGATACTCCGATCCACCCGCACCGTTCTTAATCAAGGACACAACCGCAGCGGGAACCATCGACACCAAAAGCAGCGCCAAGCCAAGCAGGAGAGACAGCGCAACAGCCGTCAGAAAACGCACATGCGCTGTTGCGGGGACTTGGAAAACCAGAAGGGAACGGCACCGCAGGTAGGTGCACGCAAGCGATGTGACAACCACGGGCAACAGCCAAAACAAGGAAGGAAGCGCTGCCTGGAGATAGGAAAGGAGGATTAATGGGGGCATCTTCGTACTTAACTCGTAAACCTTGGGGTCCGGCAAGCTCGCGATCGACTCGAGCAGAAGGGCGCGCGCCTCCGCACGAGAAGGAGTCTCCGGCTCGATTCCGATCGATTGCAGGAGGGTCGCATCTGCCGCGCCCAGCTCGCCTCGAGCGCGCTCGTACGTCGCAAGGCTTCGAAACCCCTCCGCAGGCGTGGGCGCGTACACGAAACCCGAAAGAGCATCTCGCATGCCTTCCAGGGCCGCTTTGCCCTCGACGTCCATATTCGCAACGTCCTGCTCTAGATACCGATCTATTGAACGGAGCTCCCCATCCCTATACCGAACAGCGGAAACGTCACCAGCGTCAGGAAACACCTCGACCAGAGCCGGGGCCAGCATCGCCGTCGACATTGCAATCGCGCATACGGCGAGGGCAGGAGAATGCAGGAGCAGCTTCCCCATCGTTCTTACGTATGCAACGGCGGAGGTACAAGCGCTCGAACGGGCTGTCGTTCTCGATGCGGTGAAGGAACCTCTCTCAAGACAAATCGGGGACATCGGGCGCGCGCAGCCGCTCTTTCCAGCAACGCAAAGCAGGCTAATTGCCAGCACCTCGATCCCGATTGCGCATACGAGGGTAATCGCGCCACGCTCGAAGCAAAGTCCAGGCAGATTCACTATCTGCGTTGTCGGGTACGGGCTATAGGCGCCGACGGTCAACTCAGTGTTCGCATACGTAAGGGGATTCAACAGGGCGAACTCACGTAAAGCGATGGATCTTCCGTAATACCCGGGAACCATCGTCGCCCCCATCAGGGCACATACGAACACGATTCCAAGCGTAGGGTTATTGGCAATCTTCACGGCAAGGTGAACGACGAGCGAGATGAACGCCGCCACCAAGAATTGCAAGATGGCCGTCTGTGCGAACACCAGCCAAGCCGGTTTGATAACCGGAGTCGCATATTGAACGTAGCCTATCGGATAGAACAGCGAGCCCGGGCCATTCTTCACAAGTGCGGCGATTATCCCTGGAAGATTGACGGCGAAGACGGCAAGCATCGCAAAAACACTCGCCCATACGCTCGATGCAACAAGCCTGCCCAGCTCACCCATCGGTGCCTGGATGATGAGTTTTTCACGTTTGTTAAGACGCGCGGCAAGGAACGAGACGGCAACGGCCGTTGCGGCCCATAGCAAGTACTCCTTCGATCCGTCATAAAAGGAGTACGCTCCATCCGATACCTGCAGAAACGGAAGCAGAGGAGAGAGCGGCGCCAAGACAAGACGCCCCGCGGCAAGAGGGTACAGAAGCGCGGGCATGCTTGATGAAGAGGTATAGACGCCCTCCTCCCCCGCATTCACAAGCGCATCCGCATAGGATGCTGACAATTCCTGCTCAACACGGGTTATTCCCGACTCGAGGTATTCAACCCGTCCGTCGATGCCAGCCGCGCTCCTGAAGACGGGCAGAGCACAAAGAACCATCAACGCAACAACGGCAACACAGAGCGACCTGGAGGAGAGGAGCGACCTAAAGATTGCCTTCGAGATTTTGAGCATATTCATCGCCAACCTTAACCTCATCCAGTCGGAACAGAGGGGCCGAACAAAATGCTCGGCCCCTCCTCGCATCTAGTAGGTGCTATAGACAAATTGCCATTTATCAGTTGTGCCAAGAACACCACAGGAACACATTGCAGCGAGGCGGGATTCCCTATGATGCGCGGATCGGCGATAGCCATTTCGGTAGGAGATCGTCTTGTAAGAGATGTTGAACATCGAGATGCTGTGCCCGCTCACGCCGCGAGGACAGCTGTAGCTCCAGTAGGTATCGACGACGTCGTCCGTATACCCGAGGGGCTCAACGAGGGCACACTGGCTGCTCTCCTGGGAAGGAGGCATCGGGGTATCCGCAAAAGCGGGGGCTCCCGGCAGCAACAGACAAAGAGCGAGGCCGAGGAAAACCAAGAGCTTACACGACTTAACAGTACTGAACATAATCCTCTCCAATCTAGAGGGGTTTCGGTTGCAGCATGCTGTGATTACTTGCCGGCAAAATCAATTTAACATAAACTGTTAAAAAGTAACCTGAGGTTTTTAAATTCTTCGGAGGTTATTATGAGTTACGACAATCGCACTCCCCGGCTTCATTCCTTCCGCATCGCATGTGCGATAGCCTCTGCGGCCCTTTGCGTCACCGCCATCGCACAAGTGGCGTTCTCCTTAAAGCCAGCAATCGAAGTGCTCGACAACCCTGTAATTGCAGACTCCCCCGCGTATCCAGCCCTTGCGATCTCGACATTGGTCCCTGCCGTCATCGGTATCGCTACGACCATCCTCAGCGCCGTTCTCGTGTGGACGATCAAGAGCGGAGACCCCTTCAAGAAAGGGTCTGCGACATGCTTGAAGGTGCTCGGCATTCTCTTCGTTGTTCAAGCTGCCACCAGCTTCTACGCCGGCTCACTCGAAACCTCCGTTTCGATGTTTGGCGGCGAGGGGGCCGTCGGCGCCCAAGAGATCGCTTCATCATTCGATTGGACCTCTCTGGTTCTCGGCATCGTCCTGTTCATGCTTTCCCAGCTCTTCTTGTACGCCCGAGAGCTGTACCTCGACTCCGACGAGATTGTGTAAGGAAACGCCATGCCCGTAATTGTTCGCCTCGACAAGATCATGGCCGAGCGAAAGATATCCTCGAACGAACTTGCCGAAAGGATTGGAACCACGCCCGTGAACCTGTCCCGTATTAAAAAAGGGCATATTCGCGGCATTCGCTTCAACACACTCGAGCAGCTATGCCTCGCCCTTCGTTGCCAACCCGGAGACCTTCTCGAAGTCATGAGCGAAGAGGATGCCCGAAAGGAGTTCGGACTCGATTGGTCCGCCGAGGATTAGGGGGCGGTCGTACTCGCCCTGCACACGGGGATGCGAATCGGCGAGGTCTGCGGCCTTCGGTGGTGCGATGTGGATTTCGAGACGGGCCTGATCTCGATCAGGCACTCGGTGGCGTACGCGAAGGGGATGGGTTCGTTCATCAAGGACACCAAGACCCATGACGCCAGGGGCATCCCCATCGACCCGGTCGGCCTGCTCCCCTTCCTGAAGGAGATCCACGAGATCGACCGCGGGAAGCTGCGCTCGCGCAACCTTACCGGGGCGGTCGAGATCGGGAACTGCTACATCCTGTCGGAGCCGGGCGCGGCCTTCGCGACGGCGAGCTATATCCGCAGGGCGTTCAAGACGTTCTCGGAGACCAACGGCCTCATGGGCACCAACGACGAGCTGATCACGTTCCACGGCCTGCGCCACACGTTCGCGACGCAGTGGATCCGCCACGGCGGCGACATCAAGGCGCTGCAGTCGATCCTGGGGCACAAG
>CATZTY010000090.1 GCA_958424475.1 uncultured Collinsella sp. | reverse complement strand
GGCCTTGGTAAAGTTAGAACCCTTCTCGTCCTCGGTGCCGTTGGCAAGCAGGCCCACGCGAGGATGCTCGATGCCCAGGACGACGCGGGCATAGGCGCTGCCCATCTGGGCAAAACGCACCATATCGTCAACCTCGACATCGGGGCTGGCACCCATGTCGCACAGCACCGTCAGACCGCCGGCGCGATTGGGCAGCGCATTGGTCAGACAGGGGCGCACCGGCTGCTTCTTGCCTTCGGCCTGATACCTAAACGGCGTCACGTAGGCGGTGGCAGCGGCGGTCATGGCACCGGTGGAGCCGGCGGAGAAGAACGCATCCGCGTTGCCCTTCTTAATGGCGCGGCAAGAAAGCACGATCGACGACTTACGCTTGGTCATCACGGCGCGAATGGGATCGTCATCCATGGCGATAACGTCAGGTGCCTCAAGGGCCTCAACACGTGCATGGGAAGCTGCAAAGGGATTGACGATTTCGGCCGGGCCAGCCGCCAAGACCTCGATATCGGGATCGGCGGCAAGCGCAGCCTCGATACCATCGAGAACAACCTGAGGTTTCTCGTCTCCGCCCACAACGTCTACACAAACGCGAACGTTACTCATATACATGCTCCTTATACAAAAATGGCCGACTCATTGAGCCGGCCATTGTGGTTCCATTTGGAACGGCATCGCATCCAGAGTATACCGTTACTCGGTAACGATAACCTCGCGGTCCTTGTAGAAACCGCAGCTGGGGCACACGTGGTGCGGAAGCTTGACAGCGCCGCAACGGGGGCACGTGGACTGAGCCGCAGCCGAGATCTTCATGTTGGCGGAACGACGGGTGTGAGTGCGGATACGACCCTGCTTTTGTTTAGGTACGGGCATAGTGACCTTCCTTATGAACTATCCAGTGTGGCGATTACGCGCAAGTAGCGATACTACCACAGTTTTACTCATCAAGCTTGAGATTCTTCAATGCTGCAAATGGATTTTCCGTGGCAGCGGCCCATTCCGCCTCTGTCTGGGCGGCGCAATCGCATTGCTCGACGTTGAGATTGCAACCGCATGTGGGGCACAGACCACGGCAATCGGGCTTGCAGAGCACCACAAACGGCGTGTCCATAACGACCGCGTCATTGATGGGCTCGCCCAGATCGACGATGCGGTCCTCACCCAGGAGCTCGTAGCCGTCCTCGTAGGCCTCGGGATCCTCGGGCTCCTCAAAGAGGTAGAACTCCTCGATCTCGCCGGCGATATCAAACGAGGCGGGCTCCAGGCAACGGTCGCACTCGCCGGTGGCGTGCGCGCGGACCATGCCCGTGAGCAAGACACCGGTACCGGCATTGGTAAAGACAACGTCGTAGTCGATGCCGTCCTGAAGCTGGTACTCCTTCTCGCCCACCGTGTAGGTGGCGACATCGACCTTACCGGTCAGCGGATACGAATCTCCAGGAAACTCGAGCTGCTCGGAAAGATCGACGGTAACGCTCGGAAACTCAGCCATTACCACTGACCATTCTGTTGGGCGGCACCCTCGTTGAGCTGCTGACGGCAACGGGTAACGGTGCCAGTCAGGCTCTTGAGGTTCTCCTCCAGGTGCGTAAAGACCTGCTCCGCGTAGTCCTCGGCAGCATAACGCGTCTCGCGCTCGTACTGCTGGGCACGATCGCGGATGTCGTCGGCCTGCTGCTGCGCAAGGCGGACGATCTCCTGCTCACCGGCAATGGTGAGGGCCTGCTGCTGAGCGTCGGCGATGATGGAATCAGCCTGAGCGGCGGCGGAAGCCATAAGCTCCTCGCGCTCCTTAAGGATACGGCGGGACTTCTGCCACTCCTCGGGATAGCTCATGCGGATCTCGTCGAGGATGTTGAAGAACACGTCGGCGTCGATGACCTTGAACTGAGCGTTCTTGCCGAAAGGCGGCTTGGCTTCCTCGATCAGCCCTTCGAGCTCATCGACCAAGCTGACGATCCTATCGCCAGGAAAATTCTCGCCCGGCATCCGGTCTCCTTTCATAGGTAACATATCATCGTGCTAGTTTACCACATGCCACCAGGCAATAAGAAACGTCACGAAAAGCGATGTTTGAGCGCTTCGACCACGTTGGACGGGACAAACGTCGATACGTCACTGCCGAGCGAGGCGATCTGGCGAACGACCGAGCTCGAGATATAGCCGTACTGCGGCGCACTCATGACAAAGATGGACTCCAGCTCGCTATCCAAGCGATAATTGAGGTCGGCCTGCTGCAGCTCATACTCAAAGTCGGTCATGGCGCGCAGACCCTTGACCACGGCCCCCGCTCGCTGCTCACGAGCGAAGTCGACCAAGAGGCCAGTAAAGGGCAGGACCTCGACGCCGTCGATATCACCGAGCGCCTCGCGGGCCAGCGCCACGCGCTCATCGAGCATAAACGTGGTGCCCACACCGTTTTTACCCTGCGACTCTGCAACAGCGACGATCACACTGGGAAAGATGCGGCGGGCGCGGCGGATCACATCGATATGGCCAAACGTGATGGGATCGAAGGTGCCCGGGACGATCACGCGGTTGATGGTGTCATTCATGGGCGTCCTCCTGAAACGTCGTGGCATCGTTGTTATCGGCATCGGTGACGGCACTATCGTCCTCACCGTCGTCATCGCCGACCCAACGAAGCAGGTCGACCGAGGTAATGCCGTAGCGCTTCTCACGTACAGTCTCAAAGCCTGCCGGATGCGCGCCCGCATCGGCGGAGGCATGCTCAAACAGGGCATAAGCGCCAGGCGCAAGCAGACCCTGCTGAGCCAGGTTCTGCAGCATTTCCTCGACCGGCTCGGCACCAAAAGCATAGGGCGGGTCGAGCAGGACCAAATCAAAGGGGCCGCCCGGTACACGACCGCGCGAGGCACTTGCCAGCATGTCGCCCGTGACCACACGCCAACGCGCACGGTCACGGCAGAGCGACTCGATATTCTTGGTAATGAGCCGCGCGGCGTTGCGATCGATCTCAAACGTCGTGAGCGAGCGGGCCCCACGAGAGAGCATCTCTAACCCTAAGGCACCGGAGCCGCCAAAGGCGTCCAGCACACGAACCTCGTCCAAATCGAAATCGAATGCCGACATGACCATAGATGCGCACGCCTCGCGCACGCGATCAGTCGTGGGGCGGGTGACATCGCGACCACGGGGCTCCTCGATCTTACGACCGCGCCATTCGCCGCCGATGATTCTCATCCTCCGCTGACCTCCTTAAAGATATGTCTATAACGCATGGCGACCGCCTCGCGCAAGGGACGCGTCGCCACAGAGTCAAGGTTGCAAGCATACCGCAAGAGCTCGACCGCGTCCAAATGGGCCCATTCGATAAGGTCCTCATCGGTATCCAGGTCCACAAAGCGCAAGGTCACGCCACCGTGCTGACGGTACCCCAGGATTTCGCCCTCGTGACGCAGACGCAGGTCCATCTGGGCAAGCGTAAAACCATCCGAGGTCTTTTCGAGCGACTGGAGACGGTCTTGTGCCGCCGAGGCGCCGCCATTGCCCTTGGAGTGCGTCATGACCAGGCACGTGCCCGACACGCTGCCGCGGCCCACGCGACCGCGTAGCTGATGCAGCGCCGCCAAGCCAAACCGCTCACCGTTCTCGATGACCATGACGGTGGCGTTGGGCACGTCGACGCCCACCTCGACCACCGTAGTCGAGACGAGCACGTCAATCTCGCCACGCTTGAAGGCGTCGATCACGCGATCCTTCTCCCCCGCTGGCATACGGCCGTGAAGGCGCTCGATGGCAAGACCCGGCAACGCCAGACGCAGGCGATCGAGCTCGGTCGCCGTATCGTGCAGCGGCACAGGCACGGTCACGCGGCCCTCGTCGTCGCGGGCGATACCGGGCACGTCTTCAAGCTCATCGGCCGAGTCACTCGGCTCCACGAGCGGGCAAATCACGTAGGCCTGCTGACCCTTTTCATGCGCCTCGCGGATGGCGCCATAGGCGAGGTCGCGGCTCGACTCGGTGAGCACGCGTGTCGTCACGCCAGCGCCAGGGACGGGCCGATGGCGAATGATGCTCGTGTCCAGATCGCCGTAGACCGAAAGCGCCAGCGTACGCGGGATCGGTGTCGCCGTCATAACGAGCAGGTCCGCACCGGGGCCCTTCGCGCGTAGGGCGTTGCGTTGGCCGACGCCAAAGCGGTGCTGTTCATCGATGACCACGAGCGACAGATGCTTGAACGTAACGTCATCCGAAAGGACCGCGTGGGTGCCAAAGAGCACATCAAGCTCGCCCGATTCCAGCTGGGCATGGATCCGCTCGCGCTCTGCGGCCGGCGTGGCACCCGTCAGAAGCGCCCAGGACATGCCCGCCTGCGAGAGCAGAGGGCCGGTCTTATCGGCATATTGGCGCGCCAACACGCCCGTGGGCGCCATAACGCAGGCCTGCGTACCGCTATCGGCAGCCACAGCCAGAGCGCAGGCGGCAACGGCGGTCTTACCGGTACCGACATCGCCCAGCAGCAGGCGGTTCATCACGCGCCCACCATCGCACATATCGCGCAGGATATCTTGGAACGCGGTCTCCTGCTCGTCGCTCAGCGAAAACGGCAGGGCTTGCTTAAGCGCGGCCAGGTGCTCGCCCGCGGTGTGGGCATAGGGAACCACATCGACCAGGCCGCCGACGTTGCGCAGGCGCAGCGCCAGCTGCAGGTAGAGGCACTCCTCGTAGGCAAGCCGTGCGCGCGCGATATCGCGCTCTGCCATACTCGATGGAAAGTGGATCGAACGCAACGCGCGGGCATTGCTCATGAGCTTCCGCTTTGCGCGCAGCGGCGCGGGAATCGGATCGAACGGATTGCCGACGACCTCGAGCGCGCCGCTTACGATGCGGCGCATCCACGCCTGGCTCACGCCATCGCTCACGTAATGGACCGGCAGGATGGTGCCCGCAGCACGCCCGTCATCGAGCTTTTCAAAGTGCGGCGAGGCCATCTGCTTAAAACCGTAGGCAAACTCGACCTTGCCCATCACGGCCAGGCGGTCGCCCTGTTTAAGCTGCTGGGCAATCCAGGGCTGGCGGAAAAAGGCGACCTGCAACACGCCCGTCTCGTCCACCAGCGATACCTCGGTCACCTGCATGCGCGGACGCGGCTGCTTTTGGACGATGCGGTCGACCGTGGCGATAATGGTGCACACGGTACCGATGGGCGCCATCTCGATGGACCACGAACGGGTAAAGTCGAGGTATCGATGAGGGATATGGAGAAGGAGGTCCCCCACCGTCCTAATTCCCAGACGGCGAAGGGCCTCCTCACGTTTACCCGAAACATATTTGAGTCGCGCGATATCCTCGTCGAGCGCATTGCTCTGGGCAA
>CATZTY010000089.1 GCA_958424475.1 uncultured Collinsella sp. | reverse complement strand
CCGTGCCATCGGCGAGACCATGGCCGTGCTCATGGTCGTAGGTAACGCCCCGGTTATTCCCGACAGCATTGCGAGCCCTATCTCGACGCTCACGAGCCAGATCGCGCTCGACATGAGCTATTCCTCGGGTCTGCATCGCTCGGCGCTGTTCGGCATGGGCGTGGTCCTGTTTATCATCTCCGCCACGCTGGTGGGCATCGTCCGTCTGATTTCCAAGAAGAAGAGGGGGTAGGCTATGTCCGATTCCGTTGACACGACGGTCGATACGACCTCGTCGCGCGAGCGCATCAAGCGTGCCCTTTCCCACGGCAAGAAGGGCCGCATCAACAAGGACCTGTCCAACAAGATCATGCTTGGCGTGTTTCGTGCCGCTGCCTACATCACCACGCTGGTGCTGGTCGCTATCATCGCCTACGTGGTCATCAACGGCCTGCCACACATCTCGCTCGACTTTATCTTCGGTTGGCCCCAGGGCGTCAACGCCGAGGGCGGAATTTGGCCCACGATCGTCTCGACCGTCTACGTGACGGCGCTCGCCATGCTTATCTGCACGCCGATCGCTGTGCTGGCAGCCGTCTATCTGGCCGAGTACGCCAAGCAGGGCAAGGTCGTCGAGCTCATTCGCTACGCTGCTGACGCTTTGGCCTCGGTGCCCTCCATCGTTATGGGCCTGTTTGGCTACGCCTTGTTTGTCGAGGCCATGGGCCTGGGCCTTTCGATGGTCTCGGCCGCCCTGGCACTCGCGCTCTTGATGCTTCCCATCGTCATGCGTACCACCGAAGAGGCCATTCGCGCCGTTCCGCGCTATATCCGCTGGGGCGCATATGGCCTGGGCGCCACCAAGTGGCAGGTTGTCTCCAAGATCGTGCTTCCTTCTGCCTTTGGCCGTATTGCCACGGGCATCGTTCTCGCCATCGGCCGTGCCATTGGCGAGACCGCGGTGGTGCTCTATACCATGGGGCAGGCCATCAATCTACCTATTTCGCCGCTCGATTCCGGCCGCCCCATGACGGTTCACCTGTATCTGCTTGCCAACGACGGCATCAACATGAACGCAGCCTACGGCACCGCGCTCTTGCTGATGGTGATCATTCTGGCCTTCAACCTGTTTGCGCGCTTCCTGTCGCGCAAGCGTCGCTAGTTAAGGAGTCCCATGTCCGTTTATCAGTCCGCTCCCACGTTGGAGCAAGCGGCCATTACGGCCAAGGATTTCAACTTTTGGTACGGTGACTTTCATGCGCTGACGGGGCTTGACCTCAACATCGCCAAAAACGCCATCACCTCCTTCATTGGCCCTTCGGGCTGCGGCAAGTCGACGTTTTTGCGCTGCATCAACCGCATGAATGACCTGATCGAGGGCACGCGCGTCGAGGGCACCATGACGCTCGACGGCAACGATATCTATGCCGAGGGTGTCGACCCGGTCGATCTCCGTCGTCGCGTGGGCATGATCTTTCAGCAGCCCAACCCGTTTCCTAAATCCATCTACGAGAATGTCGCCTTTGGCCCTCGTCTGCAGGGCGTGACTAGCAAAAGTGACCTCGATGACATCGTGGAAGAATCGCTCAAGCGCGCCAACCTCTGGAAAGAGGTATCCAATCAGCTCAACAAGGATGGTTTGGCGCTCTCGGGCGGTCAGCAGCAGCGTCTGTGCATCGCGCGCGTGCTTGCGGTGCAACCCGATGTCCTTCTGATGGACGAGCCCTGCTCCGCCATCGACCCCACGTCCGTCTCTAAGGTCGAGGATCTGATGGCCGAGCTGGCGCCCGAGATGACGATCATCATCGTCACGCATTCAATGCAGCAGGCAGCTCGCATTAGCGACTACACCGCATTCTTCTTGCAGGAAGTTGCCGGCGAGCCCGCTACGCTCATCGAGTATGGTCAAACCGACGCGATCTTCACCAGCCCGGTGGACTCGCGGACGGAAGACTATATCACCGGCCGCTTTGGCTGATCGGTGCGACTAGTCCCAAGCCGATCGGATCTGGTCCGGTGCGTATTCACTGTGCGGGCGGCATGACCGCACCCAACTGATTGGAGTGAACCATGCGCAAACTGTTTTCCCGTCAGCTCATCGAGGCCCGTCACGAGATGCTGAGCATCTACGAGGCCGTCGATCTGGCCCTCCACGATGCCGTGAAGGCCTATGTGACCGACGACCGCAAGCTCGCCACCAAGACCAAGAAGCGCACGCTTTCGATTGACGCACGCTGCGCCAACCTGGAGGCCGTCTGCTACAACCTGATTGCCACGCAGTCACCGGTCGCCTCCGACTTCCGCTTGCTGCAGACGATCATCTACGTCGACTTTAACCTGCAGCGCATGACCGATAAGGTTCGCCAGATTTGCCGCGCCACGCGTCATATGATCAAGGCCGACATCTCGCTGCCCAAGGAGCTTGTCGGCACGGTCGAGGCCGAGGCTGAGGCCGTCTACCAGGTGCTGGGCTCTTCGCTTTCTGCGCTCGTCACCAACGACATGTCCATCATCTGCAACTTGGCCGTCGAGGACGAGCCAGTGCACGCCGCCTACGAGAAGTTCTTCCGCACCTTTAACCGCATGGACACGGGCGATTTTATGGACGACGACAGCAACTATGACGACCTGCGCCGCGCCATCATGGTATCGCGCTATCTCGATCGCATCGCCTCGATTTCCATCGATGCCGCCTGCCGTCTGACCTTCCTGTTGACCGGACAGCGTATGACTGCCGGTGATATCGCCTGCACTGATGAGGATGAGCTCGAGAGCATGCGCGTGCCTTCGGGCGAGGGTGTTATCATGAGGCCCGCCGTCGATGCACGCTACGTTGCCAAGGTGCCCGTTAACGAGGTCAGCGAGGGTCTTCGCTACCTGCTCGATCATCTTGAGGATGAGGACGATGGCGAGGACGACGAGGAGTAAGTAACCCCGTTCGTCGAAAGATTGTAAATACCTAAGTGAGCGCGGCCTTGCACATGCGGGGCCGCGCTCTTGCGTTAGCATGGGACTACTTGTTTGGCTGTCAGCGGAGGCGATTGGCAATGGATAACTATTTGGACTTGATGCGCGCTCGCCGCGAGCAGATTCTGGAACGTTTTTATGCGGCGCTCGATCGCGCGGGCCGTCCCCACGACGCCGCGAGCCTCATTGCCGTGTCCAAGACCGTTGGTGTCGATGAGACCGTTGCCGCCATCCAGGCGGGGTATCGCCATTTTGCCGAGAACCGCCCGCAGGAGCTGGTTCGCAAGCTCACGGGTCTGGCGGAGCATCCGGAGCTGCCCGAGGTGCGCTTCGATATGATCGGCAACCTGCAGACCAATAAGATCAATGCGGTGCTGGGCTCAGCCGAGCTGATTCACTCGGTGGGTTCGCTGCATCTGGCGCAGGCGATCTCGAGTCGTGCTGTTCGCAAGATTGAGGCAGGCGAGCTCGTCGGCCCCCAGCGTGTGCTCATTGAGGTCAATGTGAGTGGTGAGGAGTCGAAGGGAGGCTTTTCACCCGATGAGATTCGCGCCGCCGCGGGTGAGCTTGCAGAACTTGAGGGAATTTGCGTACAGGGGCTTATGACTATGGCGCCCCGGGGGAATAAGGATGTGGCACGCCGCACCTTTGCGGGGCTTCGTGAGCTGAGGGATGAGCTGGAGGCGGCGCATCCCGATTTGAACCTGCCTGAGCTTTCCTGCGGTATGAGCGAGGACTTTGAGTCTGCCCTTGAGGAGGGCTCTACGCTCGTTCGCCTGGGCAGGGTAGTATTTAGCCCGGAGTTTGCAGTAAAATAAGGCTCTGAAGTGCGCACTGATTATCGGGGCGCCTGCACTAAACCGCGAGAGGACACAACCATGGGCTTCCTTGACGAGATTAAAAATAAGATGCACCTGGGCGGCCAGCAGGGTTACGACCAGGGTTATGGCCAGGACGACGACTACGGCTACGATGACGGCTACGACGATAGTTATCAGGGCAACGGCTACAGTGGTGCTTCGGGCGAGGGCTTCTACACCCAAGACGAGCCGAGCAACGGCCTGCTTGGCCAGACGCGCCGCGGTGAAGCTGAGTCGGTTGCCGTGTATACGCGCTCCGGTCAGCTGGTCGGCGATGACTCCCGCCATGCCACGACGTATAACCCGCCTTCGCGCTCGCAGGACAGTGTTGCGAGCGGTTATCGTCCTGGTGCCTATGACACGCCGTCGAGCTACGCCGAGAATACCCGCGCCCGTGTCGCCGCTGCACCCGCGCCTGCACCGAGCGATGCCTCGGCCTATGCGAGCAATATCATCAACGCCACGCCGCAGCTGCCGGCCTATGTCCTGCGCCCCGAGAGCTATGACGACGTGGAGACCGTGGTGCGCCGCGTTCGCACCAAGCAGCCTGTCGCACTGATTTTTGTGGGCGTACGCACCGAAGTTGCCAAGCGCGTCTTGGACTTCTCTTACGGCTTTGCCTGCGGTCTGGGTGCCACGGTCAAGGAGGTGGGCGACCGCGTGTTCATGGTGCTGCCCGCCGGTTGCGAGGTCAAAGATTCCGATCTCAAGAAGCTTCGTGCCGACGGCTACCTTAAGTAAAGACAAGACGAGGAGATTCCCATCAACATCTACACTATCGTCCAGCTGGTCAACACGCTGTTCAACTTCTATTCCACGCTCATTGTCGTCTACTGCTTTATGACGTGGATTCCCATGAAGCAGGGTGGTTTGCTTCAGGATATTGCCGCGGTGCTTGATAGCGTGTGCGGTCCGTGGCTCAACCTGTTCCGTCGTTTCATCCCGCCGATGGGCGGTATCGATTTTTCGCCGGTCGTTGCGATTATTGCGTTGCAGTTGGTGCAGAGGCTGGTTCTGCAGCTTCTTATAGGTATACTCGTGTAGAACTGACTTAGTAACTTACGTCGGGCGTGTAGCGCCGAGGCGATGAAAAAGGAGACTTGTTATGGCTATTACCCCTGCAGACATCCAGGCTCAGACTTTCTCTGAGGCAAAGCGTGGCTACGATCCTGCTGAGGTCGACGTCTTCTTGGAGACGCTGTCCTCCGAGGTTGACGCTATGCTCGCTAAGATCGTCGACCTTAAGGGTCGCCTGACTGCTACCGAGCAGCAGCTTGCCGATGCGCAGGCTCAGCTTGCCCAGGCTCAGGATGCCACCGCCCAGGCCGTTCCTGCCGCCCCCGTGGCTGCTCCCGCCCCTGACTTCTCCGCTCAGGAGCGCCAGATTTCCGCTGCCCTGATCGCTGCCCAGCAGACCGCTGAGACCATCGTCAACGATGCCAACGAGAACGCTGAGCGTATCCGCAACGAGGCTGACGCCAAGGCCCGCGAGGTTATCCGCCAGGCTCTGACCGAGAAGCAGGCCGAGCTCGAGGAGATCGATCGTCTCAAG